>JBCCXG010000332.1:0-6922 GCA_039191945.1 Bacteroidota bacterium | reverse complement strand
TCGCAATCTGTCAGGAGTATGAAGCCAGTTTATCAAAGGCCACCGATTTGGACAGTATGCTTCAGCGACACATTCAAGACCAAGACATCATCGGCGCAGCAGCCGGCTACTCCATGCACGGCAAGACAGTTTGGCAGGGCGTCAGAGGACTTTCGGATAGAGAAAACAACCGACCCTTCCAGAAACATACCAAGGTACGGATAGCCTCCATCGCAAAGCCTATGACCGCTATTGCAGTCATGCAACTGGCCGAGCAAAAACTTCTAAACATAGACGCACCGATCCAAACCTACCTTCCGAACTATCCGAAGCAGCCCAATACACCCATGACCGTCCGACATTTGCTATCTCACACATCAGGAGTCGCCGGTTACAAAAGCGCCAAAGAAGCAGAGAGTCAGATCAATTATACCTCGCTATCGGATGCGGTTGATCAATTCAAGAACAGACCTCTTCTGTTTGAGCCTGGCACCAGCTACAGCTACACCACTTATGGGTACACGCTCTTAGGCCTCATCATTGAGAAGGTCTCTGGTCGAACGTTCGAAGCCTACATGCAAGAAAAGATTTGGGATGTAGCAAAAATGACAAACACGGGAATCGACAAGTATGGTGTTGATGAGGGTAATTCATCTCAACTATACAGCAGAAGAAAAAAGGGTAAGACCCTACGAGGAAAAGAGAATAACTTAAGCAACCGAGTGCCTGGAGGCGGATTTTACACCACCGTGGAAGACATGCTGAAGTTTGGAAATGCCGTGATAGATAATCTCTTCATCGAAGGTGAAACACTACAACTCATGCGAAAGCGCCATAGTTTGGATGCCAGTCAGAGATATGGATTAGGTTGGTTCCTCTATAGTCAAAAGCCTAACGAAGGAAAGGTGATTGGACATAGTGGGGCGCAAATGGGATGCTCTTCACAATTGCTGATTTTTCCTGAAGAAGGAATTGTCAGCATCGTTCTAGCGAACACTTCGCGAACTGAAGTGACGGGTTTTGCCGTAGATTTATTAAAAATTGCAATGAAGAAAGAATCGGCCACTGAAGAATGACGTCGCAATGTTCGCCCCCATGTCGTACTTGCCTTGAAAGGTGACTCAAAGGAAGTGCAGCATCGCGGAACAGACAATTTGCAGTGAATATTAGCAGGGAATATTTCCTCTGTACTTCTTAGTGACCGACACTTGGACCCCTCCAACCAAAATCGAGTCTTTATTCACCCACTCTGTAAAGTGCTCGGGGTTAATCAAGCAAGATCGATGTACGCGTTTGAGAAAGGGAAACCCCTTCTCTGTTTTGCTGAGTGTCGTACGAAGCAGTTTCTTTTGAAGGATGCCGTTCTCCAAAAAATTCACCTCAATGTAGTTGTCTGAGCTCACGATACAGACTAGCTGGTCAGGGACTATCTGTAGTACATCTCGTTTGTTGTCTCCCCGAAGGCTGATGGTCGCTTTACTTCTTGACAGTGCTATCATTCTCCGAAAACCAAACAATACAGGCGTGACCACCACGAGTATCGGAAAGTATTGTTCTGTCAAGAACCGGAACCTCTCATAGTCCCCGTTCACGATATCAGATTCATAATAGAGCAGCGTGGGAGGAAAGACCGTCAAGTAAACAAAGAGATAAACAATGATTTCATGCGCCCAAAAAGGAAGCGCGCGCTTTTGAAGTTGAGGTTCCAAAGCAATGACCAAGAGATAGATGATGAAGAAAATCAATCCATACACCACCGTGATTAGGACCCGAATGCTAAAAGACAGGCCTGCGAGATCAAAAGGCGCGATGAAAACGAGGAAGATGACCAGCCACAATCCGGTACCCACTCCTGGGATGATTTTCATCTTTAATGATTGATTGTCCGGCATCTCTGTAATCTAAACTCGCAAATCAAGTGCGGAAATTAACGCACGCAGAGTGTAAACGGTTAAAATACAGATTAGGGTTAGTGCCTGCCCACCGGAATTAGGCAACTATCGATCGCTCGCACCCTTTGTTGAATTATATACTGGTAAGATCCGCCTGGATAGAGTACGACATCCACCAGCCGCTACAGAAGTACGGGAGATGGGTTGAGGTGTCAACGTCGTAGATGGGTCACTTAGACGTCCAGTCATTCCAATAAGTTCAAAGTCCGACGGCCCGCAGGTAGGCGCCGCATGGTTGTGACCCGTGGCCTTAGCTATATTTCCAATGGTCTAAAAATGGAAGTACAGGGTGATTTACTCTGTCCTTGTACCGAACGATCCATCATGAATACAATAAGAGTCATTTTCATGTTCCTCGCAGGCGCCATGCTCTCTTGCGCTACAGAAGAAACCGATTCAATAGAACAGAAGCGAGATCTGCTGCTCAAAGAGCACAGCTTTGTTAGAACTGCATTTGACACTGCTGACCTGGAGCTACTCAATGGAAATGGGGAAATGGGTGGATTGGTTAAGTTAAACGGTTTGGGTTTCGATGCCATTTGGTCTTCAGACCTTTGGCTGAACACGGAAATGCGCGAGGCACTGCAAGGCGTACAGTTGTCCCTGGACTGAGTAGCGGTCGATGCGAGCAGCATTACCGATTACCGACAAGCGCAATCATTGACCGATGGCAGCGTAACATCCAGCGTTCAACTAGAGAATGGCACCGCCTATGAAACTGAGATTTTCTTTTCAGCAAAAGACAAACGGCTACTGATCCTCAAATTGAGAAACAAGAGCCCCGGAAGCCCACTCTCAGGAACCGTTCGTTTACCGCAAGCCAGGTATGAGTACACTTCTTCTTGGCCGACTTACTACATGAGCACATCGGAGGCCAGCCTATTCGGTATCGAAAAAGTCGACGATTATCAGGTAAGGGGTGTCAGTTCGGATACCTTGTACACGCGGAGTGCCTGGCATTTCCAAAGTAGTACCGCGCTGAGGCTAGCTACAGAAGACAATCGGTTTCGTTTCGCCCTGGGCCCTGGGGAGGAAGCTGCGTTTTACTTCTCATTTGTCACCCACTGGGAATCCGAGGAATACGTCCAAAAAAGTGAAAGAATCATCCTAGACGCAGGGAACCTTGGAAGCGTAACTAACGATCATGCGGCCATTTGGCGGAGCGACTGGGCTGCTACTCCATTGCTAGCACTACCAGATAAGGAACATGAGAAGCTGTTTTATCAATCGGTTTTTTGGCTTTTCTGTACCGCAAGCAGTGAGCAATTTCTCCCCGGGGAATCGCAGTTTGCCGCAACCTGTTGGAACATGAGACCTTTCACCTACGGAGCCGCGGGTTGGGCTACGCTGGCGTTTATGCATCTGGGACATCTGGAAAAAGCTAAAACGATGCTACTCAACCATTACAAACCGGAGGGACTGCGGCAAAATACCCAACTGTACAACTCTGAAGCAGAGCAGGGCGACCGTCCGCTCAGTTTCGCTCACGAAGTAAGAACGGATGGAACGACCACGGAAATCAACGATGAGCAAAGACACCTCAATGGATTCGCCCTGTCCTTGTTTCACAAATACTACATTTTATCCGGAGATGAGGATTTTCTCGCTAGCTACCTGTACCCAGTAGCAAAGGGAGTGGCTGAGTTTTGGTGTGACCTGGCGCGGTGGGACGATGAGGTAGACGGTTATGTCTTTCCTGAATTAAGGTCTCTTTCTGAAGATCTTCTCGAAGAATCGTTACTCGATATTGTATTGTCTGCCAAATGGTCGTTGGAGACAGCCGTACATTATTCAACTGAACTGAAAAAGGATGCAGCATTGAATTCCCGCTGGGCTGAGGTGAACCAAAAGATGCATATCCCTCAAAATGACGATCATTATCTGGAGTACCTCAACGACAAGGAAGAAAGGAGCTATGCCAGTTACCAGGGAGTGAGAGCCCCAGTGTACTTAGGTTACCCCACGAACGAGTTGGTGGCTGCACTGGACAATGACAAAGCAAGGAATACCTTAGCGCATTCGTGGAAAAGGAATCATGAGGGAGAAGGCATGTTGGGTTTTATTGCCAGCTGGTACGCACTGGCCGCCCAATCCTATGGTATGGGGGATTTGGCGGAGGAGATGGCCGCGCAGAACTTCAATTGTTTTGACCCATCACATACCGCCATCTGCGAGGGACCAAATAATCTCGACCGATACTATTTCTTGACGAATACAGCCTCTTACCTGCTTTTCCCATTGAACATGTTCGTTCAGAGTTATGAGAACGAAATCGTCAGCTTGCCTGCGGTACCTTCTGCCTGGAAGGATGTCGAATTTTACAACATCCCGGCTTCAAATAACCACAAGGTAAGTGGAGAGATCCGCGATGGACAGACGCTTTGGTATAAGGTAGAGAAGGACAATGCCACCGTTGTGGAAGCTACAGAGCGCCAGACGATTTCGCTGGATTGACCAGAAAACATACAAGATTGCCGGAGGCCGCACTATCTTCATCCCGGATAGACTACTGCTGGTGTTTGATCGTTCTAGTCCTGGCTGAAGTTGCTACCCAATAGCCTCCCGAAATGAAATGCGTATCCCTATTTGCTCCCCTCCTTCTTGCACAAGGATTTGTCCATGCGCAAGCGGAGGAGGTAGGGACACTGATGGCCCAAAGGACTTCGGCTGAAGAACCCGGAGGAGTGGTGGCCGTGATCCACAATCAGGAGGTCGTTTACAAAAAGGCCTTCGGGCTCGCGAACGTCAAGAACAAGCGCCCCATTGAAATCAACACGCCTTTTGGTATGGCCTCCATATCCAAGCAATTCACGGCCATGTGCATCGCGCTGCTCGAGGAGCAGGCAGAATTGTCCATCGATAATGACATCAGGACCTACTACCCGGAGTTCCAATTCGAAGAGCCCATCAAGGTCAGGAACCTCATCGATCACACCAGTGGCATCAGAGAAGCCTACGTGCTGATGCAGCTAGCCGGAAGGACCAACCTGCTGGGAAAGGTGCCAGAAAAATTTCAAACCAAAGACCAACTGATCGGCGCGATTGGCAGAGAAAAAGACTTGAACTTTCCCACAGGCTCGGAATTTGCCTATACCAATATCAATTACATTTTGCTGGGTGATATCGTCGAGAAAGTCAGTGGGCAGCAACTAAGTGAATTTGCTGATAGTGCCATTTTCAAGCCTCTGGAAATGTACAGTACCTTCTTCAACGATGAGGAAAGACGCCAGAAATTCAATGGGTATTACTACAACGGGAAGAAATACAAAGCAAGAAGCTTCGTCGGCGGGGTGGTAGGTGATCACAACCTGGTCAGCACAATTGATGACATGATCAAATGGAGCAACAATAGGTATGATAATCAACTCGGCAACAAGGACCCAAAACTGTATGATCAACTATTCACCAGCAGTAAGCTGGACAATGGCCAACCCACTGAATACGGTTATGGCGTTTTTGTCTCCTCTTATCGAGGGCTTCAGCAGATTGACCATGGTGGAGACAACGACGTTCATACCTCGTTTATGAGGATTATTCCCGATCTCAAATTGACCGTCATCAGTATGAGCTATTCTTCGAGATACGATCAGGTGCTAGAAAATACTCGGGAAATTGTAGACCTATATCTTGACCGGCGTACCGAAGCAGAAACTGAAGCGAACTTCCAATACATTTCCGTGGACCAGGAGATGCTGGCTTCAAGAAGTGGTCTTTATTATACCGTCACCGAAAAAGGCTTAGGTCACATCCGGAAGTTGACTTACGAAAACGGTGGGCTTTTTGCCAGCGACAGTTACACGCATAAAGGGCTAAAACTCCATGCCATCAGCGAGCAGTACTTTGTGGCAAAGAATTCATCGAATAAGTTCCTTCACATCCATTTCTCCACGGACTCTGAGGGCAATATGACCCTTCACGAAGAATACGAAGACCTCGTGGACCTGCGCTTTACCAAGCACAAGAAGGTCGTCTACGAAGCCAGCGATTTCTTAGGTGAGTACAAAAACGAAAGTACCGGTGCGGTCATCAAGGTGAAAGCTGGGAAAGAAGGATTAAAAGCGAAAAAGGGCATCATCAAGCTTCCTATGATTGCCTTGCAGGAGGATCTTTTCTATGCTAGTAATGTAAATGCGTTGTTTCGGTTTCAACGAAATGAATCGGGCGAGGTCGTCAAGTTGACCGTCGACGCCTACGATTTTAGAAACTTCAAATTGGATAGGGTAGAATAGTATTTCTATTGCACCATGTGGCCCAAGGAGAGAGGGATCGTGTTAACACTGAAGGTAGACGCTCCGTCGATCGGCGCTTCCCAAAGCAAAGGGCCCCCATAGCTGGTGACTACGGAGACCCTCATCAACGCTGCGATTGCTTTTGCCGTTTAGTTCTGATTACTCAGCAGTTGAAGCACAGCCTCCCCAACTCCGGTGGAAGACTTGTTATTTTGACCGGTCACTAGTTCTCGATCGATGACCACATGAGGAGCCCAATCTTGCTCACCCTTCGAGTATTGACCCCCTGCATAGCTGATGGCATCCTCAGGCCAGTAGAACAACTCGTCGCCTCCCAGGTAGTACTGCGTCGCTATGGTCTCTTCCGAGTTGCTGAAAACGGTCATGTTGTAGCCGGCGTAGATCCAATCCTTGCTCGGCTTCGCTTGCTCACCTGCCCTCATTTCCGCTTCAAACTGTGCGCTGTTGGGTAAGGACGAAAGCAAAGCCACCGGACCATGACAGACTAAGCCTGTGGACTTGGATTCGGCGTGAAAATGATTCAAGAATTTGTGCAATAGATCGTTAGCCACTAGATCCCCCAATGGGGCGTGACCACCCGGCACAAAGACCGCATCAAAGTTTTCAATGCCCACTTGATCGACCCGAGAAAAACTGATAACCGGGCTATTGGCTTTGTCGGCGATCATCAACTGCTCGAATAGTGCACGGTGGGCTTCATAGTTTTCCGGGCTCGTATCCAGGAAGTGATCTGGCGTATCC
>JBCCXG010000331.1:0-6950 GCA_039191945.1 Bacteroidota bacterium | reverse complement strand
ACGTACATCGTATGGTAACGCAAACGCGAGATGTGATTGGGGTTCTCCTGGTCACCATTCCAGCAGTGCTCAGCGCGATCGCCGTAATCCACTTCGCCATTGTAATAGGGGTCCGTTGTGCTTTCTAGGAACTCCTCGGTCAGGTATACCGCATTGTTGAGGTAGTAGTTGTCCATGTCCCCACAGTAGATCCTCACTTTGCCCTCTAAATCCTTTCCGATCTCGCTCCAGTCTCGCTCCATGATATAACGCAGGTCATAGTTCTCTTTCCAGTACGCGGCCACTTCTGGGTTGATGTCTCCTGTCACCTTGTCCCATATGCGCTGCGGGTAGCCATCCTCACCCTGTGGTGAATAAGTCGCTTCCCAAATGTCCCACTGCTGGCCGGAGCGGGTTTTGTCACCCAGCGCCAATTCGCGATAATTCATATCACGCAGGTGGGCGCTGACCTGTCCGAGGTAGTCTCGTCGGCCAGGTACAAGCACCTTTTGGTGTTCACCCTCTGTGTAGTAGGCATTTTCGTGCTCGTAGATGTTGGTGAGGCAAAACGCTCGAAAATCGATCGGATCAGGGCATGCCGCAAAGCAACCATTGTACTCTTTGGGATACATAACCTGGACAGCTAAAGCCTCCCATCCGCCGGTCGACCCACCATAAAGGAACCTGGACCACGGTTGGCCAATACCTCGAAACTGCTCTTCGATGTAAGGAATCAACTCATAGGTGATCGCATCCCCCCATGGGCCCTGACTGGCTGAGTTCACGGCATAGGAATCGTCATAGTAGGGCGTCGGGTGTTGGATTTCAATCACCAGAAAACGGGGAAAGTCATCGCTGACCCACTTCTGGTAAAAGTCGTAGGCCTCCTGCTGCTGAATGATATTGTACCCCTCAAGGCCGAAACGGGCAGAGTAATCCGGCTCAAGATCAGGATCAGGGGGTGTCGTGCGGAACCCCCCAAAATCGTAAGGAAAATGCCCATGATTGACCATCAGGGGATAGCGTGCCTCGGGGTGGTTGTCAAAATCTTTCGGGACCAGGATATGCGCACCCAGGTACATGTCACGGCCCCAAAACTCGGACAGCAAATCACTCTTCATCTTGATGTGGCGTATGAACTCTGTATCCTCCGGAGGAACAATCGGCGCGATCTCCTGGTCCATTTCCACCGCTATGACTGATCCACTTTTGACGGAAATCTGCGTCGGCGTGCTGTAAAGATTGCCCGGAGCCCGGTTCCACTGCTGACCCTCTCCCCGGTCCATGGGCAACTTGACCGTGTGACCGGTCGATAGATTAAAAGTTTCATACTTATGCAGTAGAGCCTGCACGATGAAGTCACCGTCAGGCAGCTGTGATAGGCTATTGTAGGGGTAGCCAAAGTCCCCTGCATCGAAGGTGATCGGTGTCCCCGGCTCCCAATTCTCAACATTCTTCCCGAAGATGATTTGGGTATTTGCGCCGTCATTGATTTGGAAGCGCGGCTCATTCGACGGGTCGGTAGATAGGAGTAGGAGCAGACGCCCGTCGAAGGGCCCTTCACCTAAGTAGGTGATTTGGAAAGTTGGGATTGATTCTGTTGTCGTTTGACAAGCTGAAAAAACCACCAGCGCACTGATTGCAATCAAACAGGTTCTCATTGGTAATAGGTTCGTTTCTAGACAAGATAGTCAATCGCTCCCCTTGAATGGAGCCAAACCCTACGATTTACTCTTCAAGCGCATCGAGCTCCGAATCATGCCTTTCTCGAAAGTTGGAGAGAAGCTTATCGTAAATTGGCTGGGCAGAAGTATGCTTAGCCTTTACATAAAGGCGATGGGCCTCTTTAAGGTCATTGTATGAAGTTTCATAGAGAAACGCAGCTTCCAATGCATCGACAGGTTTTGAGAACCGACACGACCTCAAGTAATTTCGACAGCCATTTAGGGATAACTGTAATCCATAAGTGTCGGATATGACTTCGGGATTGTTCGCATGAAACACCCTAAGAATAAAGAGCCCGGACTCATTCTCGTAAGAAGATAGGTCAACATCAAGCCAAAGATTATCGGTACGATGCCAATCTAAAATATTGTTGAAAATATCGCGAAGCTCGACAGTGAATGGACCTTTGAGATTCCCTTCTGTGCTCCACTGAAAACATGTTTTGGGACTTGGGACATCAATCGACCTACTTGGAAGCTTTAGGTTAATCGGGCTTCTTGGGCGAGAAATTAGAACTGCTCCTGAAGTAACCCCCTTTGTTTTCTTCCAGCGCGTTTCGTGCAGCATGGCAAATCGTTGATTCAAATCACAGTCACTCCGGGCAATCCTTGGGTGCTGCAGAAGCTCTGAGATCAAAACGGTCGTATCTCCTTCGAATTCGAAGAACACGCCTGATTGATGGGCGATAATCAAATGCCCTTGTTGTAGCCCAAGGGAGTCATCAACATGCACATAATTCAGATCCGATAAGGGTAGGCTTAAAGATTTGGAAACGACGCCCTTCGAGTGTATCACTTGGAAAGGGTAGTCGCGTTGGCGTTGCGCGTTGGCAACCATTGTAATCGTCAACGTCAGCAGTAATAAAACCCTCCGAAATACTGGCCTCATGGTGGTTGTTGCTATTTCTTGAAATACAAAGAAGCTTTATCGACGCTCTTATATCAATGCTCTCTGTTGAATAGTCCGATAGGTCGAGTTTTGAAGCAAAGGAATTGGTTCTTCTAGTTTTGGTACAAGTTTCAGGCTTGGTTCAACTTGGAACGTGAAACATGGAACTTTGTCCATCAACCCTTCACTCGAGCCTTTCTACTCTATTTTCTTCTCAAGGGCGATGATCCTTTGCTCATGGTCTGATAGACTCTCGGCCATAAAGGACATAAAATCTGACATCTCCTCTTGAAAGTTCTTGTGGCTATGGGCAAGACCCTTGATCCCGTCATTCATAAATGACAGTTTGGCCTCCATGTCATTGAGGCTTTTTTCGATCTTCCCCCGGAACTCGTTGAACTTACTTTGATCCATCGGTAATTGTTTTGATTAATCTAAAATACGAATTTCCGATGGAATGGATCCCATGGTCAGGATCTAGGTTGCTGGGAATGTATTGTTGCCTACGGTTCCTGTCCGAACTTGGAACATGAATACGAAACCCAAATGGGGCTCCTACAGCAATCTACTCCACAAGCGCCCTAATTTTTAAGGTCGTACTGCCGAATCAATCTCCACCGAAACCTCTGCGATCCAACAGCGGCTGGAACTCTGGCTCCCGGCCTCGGAAGTTGACGTACATCTCCATCGCATCTTGGGTGCCTCCTCTGGATAAAACGTGTTCCCTAAGCGCGTTGGCCGTTTCCTTGTCAAAGAGCCCGTTCTCTTTGAACGCCTCGAACCCATCAGCATCCATCACTTCTGAGTTGAGGTAACTGTAGTAACCCGACGAATATGCCTGTGGACCGGAAAACGAATGTTGAAAATATCCTGTGCGGTATCTCGGTGCAATCGCATCGATCAGACCAATTTGGTCCATGGCTTTTTGCTCGAACTCGTCGATGTCGCCGGTGAGTGGCTCTGTGATCGTATGGTATGCCATGTCCAGATAGGCTGCAGCCATGTACTCTACCGTCCCAAATCCCTGATTGAACTTGTCAGCGTTTCTCATCTTAGTCACCAGTTCATCGGGCATCACCTCCCCAGTCTCATAATGAAAAGCGTATAACTTCAGCATTTCGGGCTCAAACACCCAGTTTTCCACCAACTGTGAAGGAAACTCAACAAAATCCCTTGGTGTGGAAGTCCCCGAGATAGAAGGATAAGTGCACTCTGACAGCAATCCGTGAAGCCCGTGCCCGAACTCATGAAAAAGTGTAACTGCCTCATCTTGCGAGAGTAGCGAAGGGGTATCCCCCGTGGGCTTAGTGAAGTTGCCCACATTCGTCACGATGGGGATTACGCGCTCTCCCCCCATGTTGCTTTGGTCCCGGAAGGTGCTCATCCATGCCCCTCCGCGTTTACTGGATCGGTAGAACCAATCTGACAAATACACTCCGATCTGGTCACCGTTTTCGTCCATCACCGCGTAGGTAAGCACGTCCGGGTGGTACTTAGGGATATCTTTCCGCTCCTCAAAGGTCAGACCGAAGAGTTTGTTCGCCAGCGTAAAAGCACCATTGATGACATTGTCCACTTTCAGGTACGGTCGGATCTCACTTTCATCGAGGTTGTATTGCTCCACCTTGATCTTCTCTGCGTAGTACCACCAGTCCCATGGCATGATGTCGAGATCCATCCCGTCAACCGTGGCCATTTGCTTCATGAGATCACGTTCGCGTTTGGCCGCTTCGATCGCGGCTGGCCACACTTTGTCTAGGAGATTGTACACCTTATCGGGGGTATCTAGCATTCGCTCAGCCAGTACAAAGTCCGCCCAGGTGTCATACCCCAATAAGTTGGCTTTCTTCAACCGGACATTGGCGACTTGTCTCGCGATCTCCTTATTGTCGTTGGCGTTGTCATTGTCACCGCGATTGATATAGGCTTTCTTCAGGGTGGTCCGATGCTCGCGATTGGTGGAATAGGTAATGAATGGGTACAGGCTTGGTCGATGCGTCGTGAATACATATTTACCTTCGTGGCCTCTCTCTTTGGCGGCCTCGGCTGCAGCTTGTCGCACGCTCTCAGGTAGCCCATCCAGATCGTCTTCCTCCAGGACCAGCTCAAACTCATTGGTTTCCGCCAGGAGGTTCTGACCAAATTTCACCGTGAGTGAAGATAGCTGCTCATTCAACTCCCGCATCTCGTCTTTTTGCTCTTCCATGAGCGCGGCTCCGGCACGAATGAAGGTGGTGTTATAGTCGTCTAGCAGCATAGCCTGCTCAACCGTCAGATCCAGGGTTTCCTTTTGGTCATACAAGGTCTTGACCCGCTGGTAGAAGTTGGCATTGAGGTAAATATTGTCATTGTGAGCGGACAGTTTGGGACTGATCTCGCGAGAGATGCCTTGTAGGGAGTCGTTGGTATGCGCTGAATTGAGGTTGAAAAAGACGCCACCTACTTTCTTGAGGAGGTCTCCTGACTTTTCGTAGGCTTCGATCGTGTTCTCGAAAGTGGGCGCCGCGCCATTGCTGGCAATGGCCTCCACTTCGGCCAGCTGCTGGGTCATGCCTTGCTCAAAAGCGGTCATGTAGTGTTCGTCCGTAATCTGCTCAAAAGGGGGTACACCATAAGGCGTATCCCACACCTGCAGGAAGGGATTGTCGCTTGTCATATCTTCAGAAGGTTGGCTATCGCAGCCGGCCATAAGGATAGCCAGCACTGACAGCGTTGCAGCGTATTTCATATCTCTGTCTTACGTATTGAGTGGGTAAAGTTAGTCCTTGGCGAGTGGATCGTCCTCTCCGTTCTCTCGATACTCGATTTTTTACCCTGAGTGCGTGAAATCTCACTCGCCAAGCATGGCCATGCGCTTCAAGCAGAAGTACTGATGGTTACTGGCACGGCCGGTCGAGGCGGTAAAGCCCCAGATCACCTTCGTTTCCCCTTCAAAGATGTCTTCCACCAGGTTGTGTTTCCCTTCGTACACGATATTGCCATCGAGGTAGACCTTGACAACTTGTTCGTCTTTGTCCCAGCGAAAGTTGAAGTTATGTAAAAAGGCGTCTTCCAGATCGTAAGCGTCGTTGCCTCCGTTCCAATAGACTTTGTGCCGACTGGAGCCATTTTCCAAAAAGGCCACATGGTCGGAGGGAGGATCATTTTGCCGCCAATTTTGATAGGTATCAAACTCTACGGCGATCGAAGGATCGATCGAATTGCCAGGGTAGGACGGGTCCCACCGGCCATAGCCCATGCACTCGCCCCAGGTCCCAAAAGCGTCGAACTGTCGCACGTCATTGTGAATGACGAATGTAATACCGTCAGCGCCCTCTTCCTTGTCGCCCAGATAGAGGTCGAAATCAATCTGAAAATTGCGGCTAAGGTCCAATTTCTCCGTATTGTAAGCAAGGCCCTCGCTGTAGGGGACATCAGGCGTCAATTGTATGCAGCCATTGCCCATGCGCAGTGCAGTACCTAACATCACGTACTGGGCGGAGGCAGTTTGTCCCAGTATTCCCATCAAAATAAGCGCGGCGAGTTTTTTCATAGTCCAAGCAGATATTGCGTTATACTTAAGATAGTCAAAAAACGAGGGTTTTGTTTGGGGATCGGCTGCTTTTTGGCAAAATAGACGAGATAGCAGGGTTTTTGGCATCGGCACTAGCAGCAAGCGTGATGGCTCAACAGCCTCAGAAAGAACGCTGAATCAGGCGTTATGAAACCGGCGCCATTCGATCGGCTCGGGTGGATGACTTATCTAACTAGACCCGATGGGAGCGGCAGCCCGCATGGCCGCTGTCGGTGTCACCGGCAGCCGGGTGGCTAGCGCGGCGGAGCTATAGTGGACAGCGGGACCACCTGTCGATCCTGAGGGAACAACCTTTGTCTCCGGCTAAGATGTTGGATCTTTGTTTTATAGATCTTGGTAGAAAGAATAAAAAACAAAGCACCAACCGCTATAATTTAGCAGGAAACTTTTAGCTGAAAACATGAAACTACTTGACGGGAAGAATGCCCTGGTCACGGGAGCGTCCAAAGGAATAGGTCGTGCAGTCGCACTGAGATTTGCGGAACAGGGGGCCAACGTAGCCTTTACCTATCTATCAAGCGTGGAAAAGGGAGAAGCGCTCGTCGCAGAGTTAGAGCAGCATGGCGTAAAGGCCAAGGGGTACCGCTCGGATGCATCAGACTTTACCGCCGCCCAAGCGCTGATCGATGGTGTGGTGGCAGACTTTGGGTCGCTTGATATCTTGGTCAACAATGCGGGGATCACCCGTGATAACTTGCTGATGAGGATGTCGGAGGAGCACTGGGATGAGATTATGAATGTCAACCTCAAGTCGTGCTTCAATACCGTGAAGGCTTCCGCTCGT
>JBCCXG010000330.1:0-6957 GCA_039191945.1 Bacteroidota bacterium | reverse complement strand
TTCAGGCTTGAAATGCAGCATCAAGCTCGTTTCCATTTCATCCGCATGATCGCCTTCATTTTCGAAGTATTGAGACTTATCCAGGGACTGAAACCAATTCGTGAAACAAATGAACATATCAGGAAATCGTAACCCGAGCTCTCTCACCAGGGGTTTGAAATTGTTGCCCCCGTGACTGTTGAGAATCATGAGTTTTCGCAATCCTTGTCTGCTCAGGACGGTAGCGATGTCATCGAGAATGGCGAGCTGTGTGGTTGGATTGAGGTTGATATCCAGGTAAATATCGGATTGGCCGGTGTTGACTCCAAAGGGTATCGACGGTAGGACAATGACACGGGCACCCTGCTCCCAGGCTAATCTTGCCGACTCCGCCGCGATGGCCTCCGACTCAAAGACGTCCGTGCCATACGGCAGGTGATAGTTGTGTGCCTCCGTAGCTCCCCAGGGGAGTATGGCCAACTCAAATCTTTCGCTTTCAAGGCTCTTCCAATTGTTTTCTATGAGGAGGTAGGGGCGGATTTCCGTCATAAATCTTCAGGTAGCTGATTACCAATCAATGCTCTGATGCGTAGTGGTCCTTCAGTATGTCTTCACCAAAATCATTGGTCAAATCCCTTACTACACTGTGCACATGATTGGCTCCGTTCTGGGTATTGTCATATTCGATCAGCAAGGTGGGGCCTTGTATGCGATAGTAGTGACCTGCTCCGGGCGTCAGACTACCAGCCCAAGCAAAATGTAGGTTTTCAAAACCAGCTTTGCGCACCTTCTCTCTCAGCAAATCGGCAAATCCGAATTGATAATTACTCATGTAGGTATCAAAAAGCTCGTCAAAAATCTCTTTTTGCTTCGGGCTTAGGTTGGCGTAGCTCACACCTTTTGGCTCTAGGGGTGTGGCCTCTCGGTGGTTAAAGGAAAAAATATCGTTGGGAGCCTCCGTGGAGAAGATAGCGCTTGACCGCTGTCCCTCATCTAGGGATTGGACCAGCTGAAAACCAAGCGCTGTTTCCTTTTTGAGCACTTCCTTGGCCTCAAAGCCATCCACATCCACCTTGCCTGGGTTAGACCCCAAGAAAAAGGGTGTCGCCGACACGATCTGATCGCCGTCGAGCAGGAAGCTAAGAGAAACATGGTGGCCTTCGAACCGCCATCCCCAAAGGCGTCCCTCACCGGGCTTACCAAACACCAGGAAATGATACTTTTCAGGATCCCTTCTGTCTGATCCGTCTGGCATCGAGGTGTATTCTTCCTTCACCTTCAACACGTTTTCCAGCCACATGATATCCTTAGCTTTTACCAATCCCGTGGGGCTAAGGGACCGTTGCAGCAGGCCCATCGCCATTTCATCTTGTGTGTCATTCAAATTGGCCAGACTGGACCCTTGCCGTAGTAGCGGGACAAAGTGCCAATTGTATCTCTCCGCGTCGTCGAGCGGTCGAAAGGTCTCTTTTTGCCATTTGGGTTCAAGGGACGCACTGAACTGTTCCGCCAGTGTTACAATATCTTGCGCATGAATTGGAAAACTACAAAGCAGACAAAGGGTGATGATTGGAAGGGTCCGGGGCATGAAGATTGTGATTTTCAGTAAGGTAAGCATTCTGTGGTCTAATGCCGTCCTGATACATGCTGCATGTGTTTCAAGAAAACAGGTGCTAGTGGAGGTTCGGATTAGATTAAATTTCGCACCGATCTGTCATTATGTAGAGAGGCAAATCAAAGCACCAACCGTCAACTGCCTGACCAAAGCTGGGGTCGATTCTGCACAGATTTCATGAAATTCTTAACAATCTGCCTGAAACGAATGGTTGGAGTCGTAACGAAGCTAAGAAATTGGAGATGAACACTACCCAAGAGATCGATCGCTTGAAGGCGCTGGATAGCTATTCTATCCTGGACACCATGCCTGATAGTGACTATGATGATCTCACGGAGCTTGCAGCAATGATCTGTGCCACGCCGATCGCGTTGGTCACTTTGGTGGACAAAGACCGGCAGTGGTTTAAATCGCATTTTGGAATGAGGATTAAGGAAATACCCCGAGAGTTCTCATTCTGTACGCACGCTATTGCCAACGACCAGAAGGTTTTTTACGTACGGGACGCTCGGCTCGATGGTAGATTCGCTACCAATCCCCTAGTAGCGGAAGAGCCTCAGATTGCTTTCTATGCGGGGGTGCCCTTGGTCAATATCGATGGCCACGCTTTGGGGACACTGTGCGTTATTGATCATGAACCCCGCGATTTGTCTGAGCAACAGCTACATGCCCTGAGTACTTTGGGCAATCAGGCCATGAAGCTTATGGAACTACGAAAAAGCAAGTTCCACCTTCGGATAGCCAATGAGCGATTGGAAAGAAGAAGTCGCGTACTCGAGCGTTTCGCCGAGGTGGCAGCAGCACAGATCAACTCCCCATTGAGGCTCATATGGCATGCCACTGAAGAGCTAAAGCTGAAATGGGGAATGGATTTGGGTGATCTTAAAGACAGGCTCAAACCGATTCAGAATTCGGTCGTCAAATTGATGGACCTGGTCAATGGTTTGCTTCGCAATGCCAAGCGGTCTGAGGAGATGGACATGGAGAAAGAGGATATCTTGGTCGAGCAAATCCAACAGGATCTAAGAGGACTCTACCCTGCAACTTCAGAGCGCCAATTGGACTTCTATTTCCGTATGCGTTTTGTCCAAGCTAACAGTAAGGTCCTAAACATTTTTCGAGAGTTAGTCTCTAATGCTGTCCGTCACAACAACAAACCGAAGGCGATCATCGAGGTTGGTGGTTCTGAAGATGATAAGTACTACGATTTCTTCGTCTCGGATAATGGTTCGGGCATGAGTGCGAGAGTATTGCTGCATGCTTTTGAGATGTTCACCGTGCTCAATCCCGTAGGTCGCTATGGAGAATATAGCCTCGGCCGAGGATTGCCCCAGGTAAAGGACCTCGTGCACGATCTTGGAGGTATGATAGATATCGAGTCAGAAGAGGGCGTAGGGACGATTGTGACCTTTTCGCTGCCGAAGTAGGCTCAGCTTCAGTACAGTGCCATATCAAACTTTCTCCTAAACTGCCGGGTCAGTTCATGCTCCGTCCCGACGAGGTGAAAAAAAGCAATCGCGGCTCTTCTCGGTAGCTCATTTTGAAATCGCTTATCGATCATCACCGCTTCAATCAGTCGCTCGATACCCTGTGTTTTGTCACCGGCGACAAACCCCCCTTTTGCCTCTCGTAGGGCCGCTTCTATGGCCGTTTCGCCATTTGCCTCGATTTGTAGCAATTCTGCCATATCCAGGATCGCTTTTGCCGTGGTGTACTCCTTGTCGGACAGCTTGATGGGTGCCACAAGTGAGACACTCTCACTGGGATTGTCCCATAGGATCATTTTTGCTAGCGCCACAAAACCGGGTTTGAAGTCTTCTTGAGCAGAGACAAACGCTCTCAACTTGTCGAGGCCTTCGTCATCATGGGCCGCGGACGCCAACTCGTCAAGTACCGCTAGGCGCTCATCAGGGATATTATTTGCCAACCACTTTTCAATCTCGTGCTTAGGGAGGGCACCCGTGAAGCGATTGACCTCTTTGCCTCGCCAATACAACCGGACGTCGGGTATGCCTCTGATGCCCAGCTGCTGACTGATTTGAGGATGGTCATCGACATTTATTTTGATCAGCTTCCATTGGCTTTGGTCACTTGCTAAGGCTTCGAGTATAGGCCCGATGACTTGGCACGGTCCGCACCAGGGTGCCCAAAAGTCTACGACGACAGGGGCTTCTAAACTGAGGTCAATTACTTCTGCGTCAAAATTCATGCTTTCCGAAAATATTCTCGAACTTAACAAAGACACCGGTCGCAAACATTCCCGACTATTCGAGAAGTTGTCAAAGACCACCAGTGGCCTACAAATGAAGCAAGTCGCTGACCAATAGGTTGCGACTTGCGAGAGGAGTAGTTTCGGCTTTAGCGCTTGAGCACTTTCTTGATCAATGTGCCTTGATGAGCAGTATGGATTCTCAAAATATACTGACCACTTGTCAAGTGCATTGAGCTCAGATCGAAGGAGAAGTCTTCTCTTCCTGGCTGTATGGCTAACACGTCTTCCAGGATCACTTTACCTGATAGGTTGATCAGTTGGATGCTGGCCACATCGCTCTTTTCGCTGGACATGAAAACCGATAGGCGATCTTTTACGGGGTTGGGATAGACGGTCGCGCTGAGCTCCATAGGCGGTGCAGCTTGGGCAGATGCGGTCCTCGCACTCCCACCGGGTACTTCAAAAGTGACGGTCAACGAACCTCCAGCGGTACCCGTGCCATGGCGACCGGTAAAGGCGATGGCCGTGAGCTCGTGGTTGCCCGCTTCGAATTGGAAAGCCTTGTAGTCGCCTCGGTTGTCACCGGCGATGGCATAGGGCTCGTAGTTCTCAGTTTTGATCTTTTTACCGTCCAAGAAGAAGACAACACTTCCAATGCGGTCACCATCGGTCTTGGCGATGATACTCAAATGATCAAATACAGACTTACTGAAGTGGAGTACATCCCCGTCTTCTAGCGCGCCAATGGTGGTGTTTGCTTTGGTTTCTACCAAGAAGAAGGCGGAGATGGCCTGGACGTCAGCTGCCTTCACGGTAAAAGAAATCGAGTGAGCCGCTCCTGGTGTTCCTTTTGCCTTGCTATCTGCGTAGGGAATCGCGGTCAAGGTATACTGACCTGGGACAAAGTGAAAGGGATGAAAATCTCCCCTTCTGTCGCCTGCGATGGAGTAATGCGGAGCAGAGCGCTCCAGTCTCTCAAACTTTCCATCGATGAAGATTTCGACACTTTTGACGATATCCGCGTTGGCCACTGCTTGGATAGTCAGCAACTCGGCTTCTGAAAGGTCGATCACGTCGCCATCTTTGAGCGTTCGGATTTTGGTGTCCTTCGCAGCATCCACCAAATCAAAGCGCTGAATGCGTACTGGGGAGATTACCTCGAAATCTACAGTCAGCGACTGGCCAGCATTGCCTTTGCCATCTTTGCTGGCGAAAGGTGTGGAGGTTAGCGTGTAGGAGCCTGGTGCAAACGGTCCGTGGATAGAATAAGGCGCCTTATTGTCAACATCGATCACCTGTCCATTGAGTGTCGATACCACGCTTCCCACGTTCTTCCCATTGACCAATGCATAAATGACAATGTTGTCAAACTTTGGATCTGATAAGTCCAATATGTCCCCGTTTTCCAAGGTCTTGATTTCTTTCTTGGTATCACGATCCACGATCACAAAGGAAGATACCGCCTGGTTGTTTACGACCGTGAAGTCAATACTCGAGGCTTTTCCCGCCGAGCCGCGACCTTGTGACTCGGAAAATGGAATGGCAGTCAATGTGTAATCTCCCGGAGCGAAGTCAAAGGCATTGAAGTCCCCATTGTGGTCACCAGCGATGGCATAAGGAGCCATGTTCTCAACCCTTAGCGGCTCACCGTTGAGCAAGAATTGTACACTACCTATCGCCTCTGTACTAATCAGAGCTGCAATGCTTAGATTACCTTCCGCTAAGTCAATGACATCTCCGTTTCGTAGTGTTCTCAAGACCTTGTCCTGGTCGGTATCAACCAAGTCAAATTGCGTGGCCTGAGCGTTGTTTACAACCTCAATCGTGACTGTCTTCGGCGAACCAGCCTCCCCAGTAGCACGATTTTCCGAGTATCCGACGGCCGAGATGGTGTGGGTCCCGACAGACAGGTCAAAGGCCCTTGGTAGCTTCTTACGATCCCCGGCGATAGCATAAGGCACATCGTTTTCCGTTTTGATCAGCCGACCATTCAAGAAGAATTGGATGCTTTCCACCTGGTCGTCTCCTATTGCCACAATGCTATATTCAGGTACTTCGGGGTCGTAGAGGTTGATGATATCACCGTCCATTAGCTCTCGGATGATGTTGTTGGTACCGGCTTCCACCATGAATAGTCCAGAGACTGTTGGACCATCGGTAATGGTTACCTGCGCATTGACTGTGGAGCTATTGCCAGAGGCATCTGCAGCAGTGATGGTCACGTTGCTCGTGCCTGTAGCGTTGAATTCGTCTTGGCTGACATCCAAGGTGGCGATTGCGCAATTGTCCATGATGCCGGCCTCTTCGAGAGAGGTGCTGATGCGGGCCACTCCTTGCTCATTGAGTTCCAGTTCAAACGTAACCGGGATCTGAGGAGCGAGGTTGTCGACGACGTTGATGGAGGTGTTGCAACTGGTCACATTGCCTGCTTCATCGGTAACGAAGAGGGTCACGACATTACCTCCGAGGTCCGCGCAAGTGAAAGCAGACTGACTTAGGGTGAGTGTGACGTCACTGAAATTGTCGATCGATCCATTGTCGACGTCCTCGGGGGTGATGGTGGCCTGGCCATTCTCATCCAGTACAAGAGTGATCGAAGCAGAAGCGACACAAGTAGCCGTAGGTGGTACGACATCCACGTAAGGATTGATGGTTACTCTTGTGTTCTTAGAAGTGGTGTTGCCTGAGAGATCGGTAGCGGTGATGGAGACGGTGCTCGTTCCTACTTCATCAAATTGATCTTGACTGAGGTCGAGCGCAGCGATTCCGCAGTTGTCAATGATGCCAGCTTCATCAAGTGAAGTGCTGATGGTCGCAAGGCCGTTTTCATCGAGTTCGAGGGCAAAGCTGTTGGGAACTTGAGGCGCCATGTTATCTACTACCACGATGCTAGAAGTACAAGAGGCTACATTGCCTGCTTCATCGGTGACAGAGAGTATGACTTGATTAGCTCCTAGATCAGCGCAAGTGAAGGTGGACTGACTGAGCGCCAGGGTGACATTGCTGAAGTTGTCAGAAGATCCACCGTCGACATCCTGTGGGCTGATGGTGGCTTGTCCGTTGGCATTTAAGACGACGGTAAGTGAGGAGTTCGCAACACAGACCGCCACGGGGGCTACGACGTCGACATAGGGTGTGATAGTGACGGTAG
>JBCCXG010000329.1:0-6958 GCA_039191945.1 Bacteroidota bacterium | reverse complement strand
GAATAGGAGTTTCCTAAACTCTAGATCTAGGTTCGATTCCTAGAGAGGCCACTTATTATTCTTTGATAAACTCTAGATAGAGCCGCATCGCGGTCCGCGGCCGCTCCACCGCATCCTGTCTCTCCACGGAGACGTGCCCCAAAAACGCACCTACTACCATTTTCAATACTCACGTCATCCCTCGGCATGACTTAGATCATGCCATCTGTAACATAAGTAACAGAATACTAGCTCGTTGGATTCGTAGATTTGGCCACGGAAACCTGAAAATCTTCACTTATGAAAATAGAGCAAATCTACACGGGATGTCTCGCCGAAGCAGCCTACTACATCGAGTCCAACGGCGAGGCGGCAATTGTCGACCCGCTGCGAGAGGTAGCCCCCTATCTTGATAGAGCCAAGGAAGATGGTGCTGTCATCAAGTACGTGCTGGAAACGCACTTCCACGCAGATTTTGTCTCAGGCCATATCGACCTAGCGAAGAAGACAGGAGCAAGCATTGTCTTTGGGCCCACAGCCCAACCCAACTTCACAGCTCATGTGGCAGAAGATGGAGAAGATCTGAAGATCGGACAAGTCACGCTTCGGGTGTTGCACACTCCTGGTCATACCATGGAGTCGTCGACATTCCTCTTACTTGACGAATGCGGGAGGCCACATGCTATTTTCACTGGTGATACACTCTTTATCGGAGATGTAGGAAGGCCAGATCTGGCGGTGAAATCCGACCTCACCCGCGAAGACCTGGCGCGTCACCTGTTCGATTCCCTCCGCCACAAAATCATGTCGTTACCCGATGACATAATCGTTTATCCCGGACACGGGGCTGGCTCTGCCTGTGGTAAAAAAATGAGTAAGGAGACTTCGGACACGCTGGGCCACCAAAAGCTATTCAACTATGCGCTCCGTGCAGATATGACGAAGGAAGAGTTTGTCCAGGAAGTGACGGATGGCCTGGTGGAGCCTCCGCAGTATTTCCCGAAGAATGCAGCCCTGAACAAGGTAGGATACGGAAGTATTGATGAGGTGCTCTCACGTGGTGTTGTACCCTTGGACCTGCAACAGTTCCGGGACTTTATCGATCGCGACGACGCGCTGATCCTCGATACAAGATCCTCTGAGGCATTTCTCGAGCGCCATATCCCGGGGTCAATTTGGATCGGGATCGATGATAGCTTTGCCCCATGGGTAGGCGCACTGATACCGGATTTGCTGCAAAAGATTGTCTTTGTCGCAGGCCCCGGTCGCGAAGAGGAAGTAGTCGTGCGTCTCGCTCGCGTAGGCTATGATTACGCCCTCGGATTTCTGTCCGGCGGGGTAGAGGCCTGGTCAGCCGGTGGGCTCGAAACAGAGCAAATCGCTTCAGTACCTGCCGATGAGTTTGCTATGCGGTACAACGACTTTGAGCTCGACGTTCTGGATGTGAGAAAAGAAAGCGAGTACAACTCACAGCACCTCGTAAGAGCGGTCAATTTCCCACTCGACTTTATCAACCAGGAGATGGGAAAGCTCGACGCGTCCAAAGAATACTACATCCACTGCCAGGGCGGCTATCGCTCCGTGATAGCTGCATCCATACTCAAGGCAAGAGGATTTGAGCTACTGATCAATGTTGAGGGTGGATTCAAGTCCATGAAGGATGAAGACCTTCCACTCACTGCATTCGAGACTCCTATTACGATGCTTTGACCAGGTGACCTGAAACAATTTGTATAAAGCCCGGCCTCCATCGGGCTTTCTCTTTTTATCGTTAGTTACAGACCATTGGGATGTGCTTGGATTCAGGACAGACAGCAGCGCTTGTACTTCCGGCCACTACCACAAGGACATGGCGCATTGCGTGAGGGCTCAGGCGCTCTCGAAAAGGTCCTGGCATCCACTGACATCGCACGGTCTTGGCGAAAGACCTGACTGAGTGTGGTGTACAGTTGGGGATGCTTCTTTTGTAAGAGATCCGGTCGCTCGAAGAAGTATTCGCTAGCAACGGCAAAAAACTCCTGTCTATTGTAAGTTCCGTACGAATCGATATCGGATTTGTCTCTGACAATATCCCGCATCTTGCCTCGTACAAAGTCCAACCAAAGCGCCGACTGTCCCTCTGGAAAACCCGGAGGTACCCCATCGATCCATCCGTCCTCCCCATCAAACAGATGGACAAACTCATGAATGCCGACGTTCCGTTAGTCAGTCGCATTGTCAAATCCTTTATGTAGGGCTGGCTTTGAAAGAATCACCTTCCCTCGCATAACGCCGGTGCCGACCATCCCGGTGATGATCTCTTTTTTACTATCGATATTGAAGTCACGATCAAAAGAACTCGGATAAAGCAGCACTTCCCGGAGCCCATCATAAGTCCACGATGGAAACGCGAAAAGGGGAATGACAGCACTACTGGCCACTAACAATCGGTCCTCGACCGTGACCTTTACTTTGACGCCAGTGATGGCAACTGCTTGCAAAAAATTTTGCACGTCCGACTCAAATTGCAATTGCTCATCATGAGAGAGGTTCTGATAGAAGTTGACTCGACGCTCCAGTATTCCCCGCCACTTATCTGGCGTCTGGATAGGCTCGGAGGGAATGTGTTTACGTTTTCGCCTCCAAAAAGACCAGAAGCCTATCGCGGCACAAGTACCTGCGCCTAAGATAATTGCACAGTCTGCGAACTGAGTCATCACGGGCATGACCCCCAAGATAAGCAACTCCTTTCTCTCTGGATAAGTGGTACTGAGTCGCAGCAGTCATTCGATGCATACAGGGCACAGGGAGCTACCGCCGCGCTCCTTGATCTACTTGTGGATTATTTAGGCATGAAACCTGAGGCAAAGCCCGGCACAAAAAGTACCTGGTATGAGAATGAGAAAGCCATAAGTAGAGATGTGTCGACGTTTGCCGTGAAGATTTTGGGTGAAATCACCCTATTCAGCCACTTCGCGCACGAGTGCACCGAAAGTTGCCGTAACTTTAGAGAGGAATTCAGCTTACTATGAGATTTTCAATCAGCCAGGTACTCCTATGCCTCGTCATCGGCTGTGCGGTAGTACCGCAGTCTGCCATGCACCAGCAAAAGTACTTCCCTGAGGGCCTCAGTGAGGTTTATCTGGGGATGACCTATGAGTTTATGAATAAGACCCGGGAGGCAACTCAGCTCGAGCCTGTTGAGTGGTCTGCCGACTCCACTTTGTTGGCTTACCAAGAGGTGCACTCCGACAAAGCCTTTGACAGGGTCATCTACTTCTTTGATGCAGAGGGGGATCAGTTGTTGTTCGAAATGGCAGTGGAGTACCCAGATGGGATCAACCCCGAAGAGGTAGCCGCTAAACTCTATGGAGGCCCCAATGCTGACGAAGGTGAATGGTACTTCGAAGATGAGGAGTATGGAGACCGATTGAGCATGTGGATCAATGGCCAGCAGCTGGTCATCTCCAACCGATCCATCCGAACCTCAGAATAGTCAGCTCACTACGGAGCCTCACTGATCTCCAATTGACGAGCCGGTAAGGTAATCTTAAACGTGGTACCTACTCCGGGAGCACTTTCCACCGTCACTCTCCCATTGTTGAGCTTAGTGAACTCTTCCACAAGCCTCAGCCCCAGACCAATGCCCTTCTCCCCTTGGGTACCGTAGGTGCTCGACCGATCTTCGAGATTGAATAAGGTCTTAAGGGTCTCTGGAGACATCCCAATACCCGTATCCGTCACGGTAATATCCACTTCCCCATCCCGAGAAAAGGTCGCCACTTTGATCAAACCTCCTGCATTCGTGAACTTAAGGGCGTTGTGGATCAAATTGCGAAAAATTGTGAAGGTTGTGTTGAAATCAGCCCATAGGGTCAACTCCTTTTCCACCTCGTTGGTGATCTGCACAGACTTTGATACCGCCAGCGCACGCAAACCTTCAATCAAGTCACTGATCATCTTCCATAAGTCCACCTTCTCAGGATGATAAGGAATTTCTCTGAGTTCTTGAGAGGCCCAATTCAGTAAGTTATCCAGCAGACGGACAAGTTGCTGAGTGGTTTGGTCTACATCAGGCATCATTTCATTGAGCGAATCGAACTCTTGATTTTCCACGTGAATGGCGATCACATCGCTGATGGCCTTAAATGAAGTAACCGAACCCCTGAGGTCATGAGCAATGATGGCAAAAAATCGATCGCGGAGCTTCTTCTGCTCGAAGACTTCCTGATGCAGTTCGATCAACTTTTCGTTTTGCATCTGGATCTGCTGATTTTGCCGCTCTATCTTGTCATGTCGCTGCTTTGCTTCACGGATCGCCTTATTCTTACTGTTCTCGTAGACCAGTAGGATGATGAAAATAGTGATGTTGGTCGTGATGATTGCACTGAAGAAGAGGTAGCTCCTGACCGATGGATCCACACCCGGAGGCGAGCCATTTGCTCCCTCGTAAATGTAAAACCCAGCGATCACCATTACTGACGCAATCAACCAAAAAGTGGCCGACCGTTTTCCCAATGTCAACATCGCTACTGCCGGCAGCAGGAAGAAGGCAGCATTGGCCGGGGATATGAGTCCACCCTGAGCCCATGCCTGGATGCAAAAGGAAATGGCATGCTGGGCAATGAAGATATGGCCGATGATGTGTTTGTCGAACCCTGCCCGATATAGGAAAGCCAGCCCAATGCAAATCAATCCATTGGCCAGTAATACCCAAACGATCGTGGGGGCTTCAATTTGTACAGCCAGGGGTATACCCAACAGATCAGCAATGGCACTGATTAGCAGTACGGAAACAAAAATGCTTTGATCCCGTGGATCATCAGCTGCTTGCTTTGTGCCTCGAGGTAGGAAATAATTCCGTATGAGTCGGAGGAAATTCACGATACTTACCGCCCGGAAGTTTGCTAGTTCATTACAAAAATGCGCAAATGCGCTCACAATCCCATAAGTGACAAACAGGCGTAAACAGAGGTAACGGATTTATCCTGTAGCGGAAGCTTATTGTTGGCTATGAATGAGACCGATTCCAGCCAGTCTATTTTTCTAAGCATTCCGGCCTTTGCAGCCCTCGAATCATCTTGTCAAGCCTCCGAATAGCTTCCCATGTCGTTTCCAGAGTGTATAAATGAATACATTGTCCAGGATCAAACAACTCACCCCTAAAAGCTGCACAAAGCGGCTCTCAGGGTAGAAAATGAACATAGAGACCGAGATGAGTCCTGTCCCAAGCATACGGCACCAAGCGAGTAACATTGAAAACCGTGCGGTGTCCTTGGTCTGAAAAAGCAAGAAGACACACTGCAAAGAGAGGATGACGTTGATGATGTAGCCAGAATTGGCTCCAATCAATGTATCGTAGCCCTCTGCCCGGTACAGATAGCTGAAGAGGATCCAAAACACGAAATTGATGACGCAAAAAACCTTAAAGTGATCACGCGTCTCGGTGTTCATCGGCTGCTTCGTGCCATATCGCAGGACGGAGTAGAAAATGAAGCAATCGAGCAGAAAGGCCGCCTGGTAGCTCAAAGCGAACAAAAAGCCGGTATTAGGATGGTAGATCCAACTCCAAACCAACTCCCACCCTATATTGGCCCCCGCTACATAGGCAGGCATCTCGACAAACTTCTTTTTGACGATCTCCCAGACCAACACAGCATAAGCGATCACCCAGAAGAGGCATCCCACTCCATTGAATAGCAATCCGACCAGGGAGTATTCCTCAAAATTAATCAGCGGCTGTGTCACCATTTAACTGTTTACTGTTGCTCGTTCTCGTTTTCCCCAGTCTTTGGTGAGCGACTGCGGCAGATAGAAATTGATTCTTCGAGATTTGCTCATGTACCGAATCATCAGTTTCAAAAGCAGTTGATTGCAAATGCGCCAGGGGAGTGAAAACACGATGCTCTTTTCGAAAAAATTCATGACACTAGCTATCCGCTGCAGTTTCTTTTTCAGCTTGGCAATGGAGACTTCACCCGCTTGAGGTACTCCGAGTAGGTCAGAAATCTTTCCGCCCATCATGAGCCGCAACATATGATCGTTGGCTTCTTCAGTGAGGAATCCAGCACTGGCATCTTTCAGGAACTCGGTCAGCGCACGGGTGAGGACCTGCCCACTCTCGCTCGTCCCCATTTGATCATTCAGTACCGCGTGCCCCAAGGCGAGGGCTTCATCGTTGTTTGCGGGGATGAGTTCCTCATGCAAACCCACGATATGTCCGATCACTCGCCAGCAGTGTGTATAGGCTTCTTTCTCTACGTGATCCAGCTGAATGCCCACGACCTCCAAACCTTCCAGGACCAAGGCAGAAAAGGCCATCAGTGTACCCACCATGTCTTCCTGATTGATCGGCTCACCATACTTTTCCACTTCCCACCCTTGTTGCCGTAGGTAATATCTAATGATGGCATGGATCAAACGCACCTTCTGAGCTGCCAGAACCCCACCGCCCCGTGCCGACAAGCCGTGGGGTGACATCGTTGCCAATACAAATTGTGCGGTCTCGGCGATACGACGATAAAAGGCATCAAATGAACCATGATGCTCGTTGAGGCGCGCGGTGCGATACAGGACCTCCACTCCCTTAGCGCATGCATAGCACTCCGGTAGGGACTTGTAAGACAAGAGCAAGCTCACCCAGACGCCATGACGAATGTAAATCTGCTGTCCCAATCGAATGAGGTCCCGGTCGGCCCATTCAGGCAATACCCGCGTCTGTTCAAAATAGGCGCTCAGTTCGGCGGGAGCATCTTTTGCGAGGTGATCTGTATCATCAGCCATCAATGCGAATAAGTGATTGACGGCAGGTAGCTCCTCCTTGCTCATGATGTCCGCCACCAAAGCATCTGCCAGCGGGTCTGTTTGGAGACGGTGTGCTGAGAAGAACTTCGATGACCAATCCCGGGGTGGTGTCGGCGGCATCTGAGCTACTTTTCTTACGGCGGCGCGCTTTACGGATTGAAACCATATCACGTAAATGGCCGAACTGACGAGAAGG
>JBCCXG010000328.1:0-6965 GCA_039191945.1 Bacteroidota bacterium | reverse complement strand
CTGCACCATCGGGTCGAAGTGAGCTTCCCCATCAAGGAACAGACGTTGAAGGACCAAATCATCACGATCATCAATTTTCAGCTCGCAGACAACATGAATGCAGTCACCCTCGACGAGCAAATGCAAAATAATCCAGTACCACCGGCTGAGCCAGCGGTCAATGCGCAGCTAAGTACTTACCACCAGGTCGCGACCTGGAACAGTCCCGAGGAGAATCAGTAGGGATATGGTGCTTTGAAAAACAACTCGGCAATGACAAAAGAGATCACCGCAGCTACGAATCCAAACATGAAGACAGTATAGCAAAGCCGGAGTAGGCGATACTTCCTCCCCAAAACCGCCCCAAGGTAGTAGATATCCCGGATGAGGCTGCTGTAGAGGTAGTTGGCGTCCTTTAGCATTTCCTTCATGGCCCATTCGTAGTCGTTGAGCTTCATGCTGTGGAAGTTGCCAAAGAAAAGGAGGTTGGTCTCTTTGTTCTTAATATCGTCTCTGGTGAATTTCCCTTTGGAGACGTTGGGACGCGTAGCGATGATAGCGATCACGATCGTGACCAAGCACACCAACGTCAATATCATCGACGGTATAGTAAGGTGTGGATATTCTTCAATCTTCCTAAACAGGACTGAGATCATAATGGAGAGGATCAGTGCATTGATCGATATCATGATGTTCGCCTTGTTGTCGGCGATGGCACTGAGTTCCAAATGATTCTTAGAGGTCAACCGAAACATCGTTTCAATACCTCGAGTCGGTGTCAGCTCTTTGGCTTCTTTTACCTTCTCCTTGAGCTTGTCGATTTTCTCTTGTAGTTTGTCCAGCTCTTCGTTTTTCTTCATCGACTTAAGTCTCTTTTTTACTTGCTTCAGATTTTGCTGCTTGGCCTCGCGATACTTTTCTCTAGCGTAGGCGGTAAAGAAGGTATGGTTCTTAATGAACTGCTTATTCATTTCCATCCACTCTGACTCTCCGATTTCCATGCCCTTCAGCTGCATCACTTCCTTGTGTAACTGTCCTGACTTCTCAAAATAGTTGCCGTCAGCCAGATGGAGTAGGTCGGCATCGCATAGTACCTCTTCTATTTTGGTTTTGGGGGTTTGAGGCATCTTCGTGGACATGATACAGCCCGCAATTCGTGCTGCCTTTTCATCTTCGTACTTCTCTCCTCCGAGAAAGTCCAAGACCATTTCCGTCGAGGTCTCTTCATGATCCTGCACCGACTTGCGGTACCCAAGGTCGTGAAACCAAGCCGCTACTTCGACGATCTCCAGCTCCTCTTCGCTCAACCCGGTGTGTTGGCCAATCTCCAGAGCTGCGCTTACGACAAATTCGGTGTGTTCGAGGGAGTGATAGCTGACATCCTCCGGAAGCTCTTCCTCCAAGATCTTTCTAGCAAATACTTGCGCTTTCTCGACAATTGCGGAAGGTCTTCCTGACATAAAAGTGGAGACAGTTTCCACAATAATAGCAACTTTGATTCTTTGCGCTAGGAAATTTGTTAAGCGCTTTTATGTAACTTTTCTTGCTGAATACCAACGCCAATGTATCGAGTACTCGGAGCACTTCTGGTCATATGGATCGCGTTTGCCAGTACGCACTGTGGTCCTTCTACACCCTACTCCATTGCGGATAGCCTCTATCTCATCAACAACGCCCCGCATTTCTATGACCTGAAAAAACCCACTGAAAAGCATTTTCTCCCATATGTTCTGTCTGAAATATCTGGATTGACTTTTACTAGAGACGGTCAGCTCATCTGTGTGGAGGACGAAGGGGGCAAGGTATACTTTTATGACCCTCAACTGAGGGAAATCGTGCATTCGATCCGTTTCTGGGGTCCGGGTGATTTCGAAGGTGTAGAGCTCGTCAACGATACCGTGTACGTGCTTGAGAGCAATGGCGACCTGTTTCAGTTTCCGCTGATCGACGGCAAGGAAGTCAAGGCAACAAAGATCGAGACAGAGCTGAGAAGAGCTAACAATGCGGAGGGCTTGGCCTATGATCCATTGAGCCACAGTCTATTGATCGCCTGCAAAGACGATCCGGGGATAGGAGATGAGGAGGTCGTTCCAAGGGCAATCTATGCCTACGATTTGCGCACACAGGAGCTCACGACGCGTGCCCGGTTTATTATTTCCAAAGAGCAGCTGATCGACTTTTTCCAGAGCGCTGAGCGAGGCTATGAGTACGATCCGCTGAAGATCAAGTTCAAGCCCTCGGGCATAGCTTTCCACCCTTTGGACCAAACTTTCTACGTATTGGCTTCGGTGGGCAAGCTACTACTCACCATGGATGCTAAAGGTAATATCATTGCCTCTTACCCAATTTCGGCGCGGGTTCTGAATCAGCCCGAAGGCATTGCGTTTGCCTCCAATGGCGATTTGTACTTAAGTAGCGAAGGAGAGGGTGACCGTGGATACATTTTGAGGTTTCCAAAGGTCATCAGAGGTACGAATTGAATAGTCTGGACGATTGATCTATTAACAATACAGCTGGATCGGCCTCATATGGTTGATCCGAGGTGTGTCCAGTAGAATCTTGATCCGACGCGTGCATGGTTCAAGCAACAAAAATTAAAGGAACCCTGCATTTCGCGCACTTTTTCTAACTGCTCGCATACCGATCTCTACCAGTGGTCGAAAATCTCCTGTCTTAGAGGTAAATCACGATTTATTTGGGTCATTATATCAGCAAGACAAAATAGATCAGCACTATGTTATCAGACAAAATCTTTGTGGAGCGCTATCGTGAGCTGCACCATAGAAGCATACCGGATTTCATCCACGAATTAGACGAACCTCAGCTACACTTTTCCATCAACGATGCCAACCCTATCGTATGGATTTACTGGCATATGCTCCGAACCATGGATGTCGGCATCAGCAGATTTGTGATGGAGCGGCCTCAGATTTATCCAATTTTCGCCGACGCGGTAAATTTTCGCACTAATCTGAATGGAACTGGCATGTCCAAGGAAGACGCCTTGAGGGTGTCCAAGGATTTGCGGATAGAGGGATTGATCAACTATCACAAGGGCTTGAATGAACGCCTTACTTTGGTATTGGAGGATCTTGATTCTTTCAACCTTGGCGAGAAGCCACCTAGGGAATTGATCCGACAGGTGACATGCAATGAGCAGTTGATCCCAGAAGGAGCGTGGCACTTAGCAAACTCCTACTATGGAAAGTCACGAGGCTGGTTCCTGCTCCACATGTGCCTCACACACCCTTATATGCATTTAGGTCAAATGACGATGTTGGCGGCCATTGCGGCCAACGAAAATCATACGGTGGGCCAAGTGATGTCATAACTTGGCGTCCCGTCGTCGCTTAATTTGCGGTGAGTAAATACACGGCAAGATGGGACCAATAGATAATCTTAAGGATTTGATGATCGAACAGCTCAGGGAGCTATTCGATGGCGAAGTGCACTCACATCGCAAGATGCAAAAGCTACTGAGCGGAGTGAGTGATGATCGGTTGAGAGCAGTGGTAGAAAGCTACGCAGAAGCTCATGATGAGCAGGTCATGCGGCTTTGCCAGGTCTTCGAGCGCCAGTTCGTACAGAAGCGAGGGGAGATTTCGGAGAGCATGGAAGTGATGGCAGAGGAAGCCCTACAACTCCTGGATCGCTGCTCCAATCATTTTGTGAAAGACGCAGCGATCGTTACGGAGTTGCAGCACTTGATCCATTTCAAGATTGCTGGATATGGCGCTGTCACCAGTTATGCGCGAGAATTGAAGATGTGGGATGAAGCAGCAATTTTGCACCGTTGCCTTGAGACCGAGAAAGAGGTGGATGAAAAGCTCGCTATGGTAGCTCGCAATGAACTAAACCGCAAAGCGACTCACGCTGATCTGTCGGTGAAGTGAGGCATACTGGATTCGAACCAGTGACCCCTACCCTGTCAAGGTAGTGCTCTAAACCAACTGAGCTAATGCCTCTAATTTTGGGATTGTAAAACTATATAAAACTTTTTTTACGGGCAGTCCTATGCACCAGCATTTGGTCACCAGCTGGAGGTGTTAACGACATGTTAACGGTATTGAACCGTTAATCGATCGTCCTATTTTTGTAGAATGAACAACGCCCCTATCAGAGCACTGGTCTTGCTGGCCACCATCGCCTTGGTAGGTATCATTGCCTCCCAGATGTACTGGAGTACGAATGCTGTGGCCCGTGAGCAGCAACAGTTCAACCACTCAGTGCAAATGGCGCTGCATGATGTGGTAGAGTCCCTCTGCCAAATCGACGGAAACGACATTCCGCTCAACAACCCCATCGATCGGATTTCTAATAACTACTTCATAGTCCGCACGAACAATAAAATCAATCTTGCTTCGCTCGAGTATGCCTTAAAAGCCGAATTTGAAAAGCGGGCGATCGTCCAGGATTTCGAATACGGGGTCTACGATTGTGAACATGAGCAAATGGTCTATGGTGATCTGGTCCAGCTTTCGTCAGAGGACATCGTAAAAAAGCAATCGCTGTTGCCCCAGCTTGTGAACGAGGCCTATTACTTCGGCATCTTGTTTCCAGGTCGTTCGACAGGTTTTTTTGGTGACACGGACTTTTGGAAGATTACCACACTGCTTACCTTGGTAGTGATCGGCATTTTAGGCTATTCCATTTTCATTGTATTCCGCCAAAAACGACTTGGGGCAGTACAGAGGGATTTTGTCAATAATATGACCCATGAGTTCAAGACGCCGATTGCGACTTTGAAAGTGGTCTCCGAAGTGTTTGAAAATGCCTCACGGGAGGATTCGGATAGGCTTCAGCATTACAGTAAGCTGATGTCTACAGAAATCGAGCGGCTGGAAAAGCAAGTGACCCAGGTACTCAGAAGCAGCTGGCTGGAGCATCGTCCGCGACTCAAGCATGAATCCATTGACCTCAACCAACTCATCCTCAACACAGCCGAAAGTTTTAAGCACCGATTTGACGATCGGGGAATAGATTTTTCATTTCAGGAAGGAGAGGAGGCCATGATTATTGGCGATCATGAGTTGTTGAAAACCGTATTTTACAACCTGATCGACAACGCCATCAAATATGGGGGAGACAAGCTTTGCATCACGGTCACGCCCAATGACAGGCAGCTACTGATCTCAGTGGCAGATAATGGCAAGGGAATCTCCGACAAAGACAAGGCCAATGTCTTTCGGAAGTTTTATCGGGTGACGAAAGGAAATCGCCACGATACGAAAGGCTTTGGCTTAGGGCTGTTTTTTGTCAAAAATATATTGAGTCGGCACGGAGCGACAATCCAAATTGCCGATCGACCGGGGTGTGAATTTCTCATCAAGTTCAAGAAAGTTGGCTAAGGGGCGAATACTGATAGCAGAGGATGATGAGAGCCTTGGGTTCGTCATTCAAGATGGCCTTGCACAAGAGGGGTATGCGGTGGTCTGGAGCAAGAATGGTGAGGATGCCTGGGAGCTCTTTGAGCAAGGAGCTTTTGATTTGTGTGTACTGGATGTCATGATGCCACGCCTCGATGGTTTCGAATTGGCTCAAAGGATCCGCACTCGCGATGAATTTGTGCCCATCTTATTCCTTACGGCCTTGGAGATGGAAGATGATAGGCTGCGCGCCTTCGAAATAGGTGGCGATGACTACGTGACCAAACCCTTTAGTCTCAAGGAATTAGTATATCGTATCGCCGTATTCATGCGCCGATCAGGTTCGAAGCGTGAGAGTGGAGAATTTATCCAAATCGGCGGTTACCAACTTGATCTTCGCAACCTCAAACTAACGCATGAGGTAGGCGAGATCACGTTGACGCAGATGGAGGCGAAGTTGCTTCATATGCTGTGTGAGCGCAGCAATGACCTCGTCAAGCGTGAAGATATACTGATACGTATCTGGGGCGAGAACGATTACTTCAAAGGTCGCAGCCTGGATGTGTTTATTTCCAGGCTACGAAAGTACCTCAGGCACGATACTACATTGAGCATCGAAAATCACCACGGTGTGGGATTCACCCTGAGAACCTAGGTAACTATACCTCTTTGTCCGTTCCCCCGTCAGGAGTGACTTCAACGCCTTCTGCTGGGATCTCTACTTTGATATGGCCCCAATTTTCCCCACTCTTGATGCGATAGAGCTGCATTTCGGAGATACCAAACTGCCTCGCGATCATTTTCATGCGCGTCTTGCGATTGGGATCGAAGATACGCTCCTTGATCAGGCGCACCTTAGACTCCGTCAACTTGGCGCTGCGGGTGATACCGTCTCTCCAAGCTGGATTACTTTGTTGATGCTTCTCTTTTTCCTCTTTAGTGGCCCACTTGAGATTATCCATTTGGTTATTCTCTTTGTCGTGGTCGAGATGCAAAACAAATCGTCGCTCCGAGTCTTCGTTAGGGATAAAATGATTGGCTACCAATTTGTGGATGTAGAAAGATCGGCGTCCGCCACTTTCTAATCGCAACGTAATGGTCTTATAACCTCGGACTGTGGCAAACTTCAGGATGTGACCTTTTTCATTGGTCTTAAAGCTCTTCAATCTACCATGGCTAGAAATGTGGATTTTTTCTTTATCCACCACTTCTTCAGTCTCTAGAGGCTTCCATTCCTCATAGTCTCTGTTGTGATGTAACATTCTTCCTGGTCTTCTAAAATGATGTGCTTGCGGGAATAGTAAAAATAGTAATTTTTCTATAACTAAATAGCACTTTTATAACTTACCTGCACCATTTTTATTGCTTATCGCTAACGGAATCAGTTTGCGCAAGCGCTCCGGTGCATCGAAAAATGACACAACTAGCTCCGGTCTGATGCCAAAACATGCTGCGTATGTGCTCTAGGCCGCACATCGTGCCACTCATCTACTATCCCACGCAGGTTAAAAATAGTTAAACGCCAATCGTCGATTTATGTGTGCCGTAAATTTACTTCGGAATGAGTCGTCTAAGCTTACGCACCGTCATCTTGTTAATGAGCCTGGCTTTAATAGGTCT
>JBCCXG010000327.1:0-6984 GCA_039191945.1 Bacteroidota bacterium | reverse complement strand
CTCATTTCCTTTTCAACTGCCTCAATACCATCTCTTCGCTGCTCTACAAAGACACGGGTCGTGCCGAGCGATTCATCCGCCAGTTGGCCAAAGCGTACAATCATACCCTGGAGTCGAGGAATGAACCGGTGATTCCGCTGACCAAGGAATTGGAATTTGTGGAGGCTTACCGCTACCTCTTAAGCGTGCGGTTTCAAGATCAGGTGGATGTGGAAGTAAAACTGTCGGACGATGCGCTGGCCTCAGTCGTCCCGCCTATGACTGTTCAGCTGCTGGTAGAAAACGCCGTTAAGCACAATGTCATCTCACACGAAGAGAAGCTGTACATTTCGATACATCAGCAGCGCAAGGGCTTGGTGATCAGCAACAATAAGACGAAGAAGCCCGACCGCACGACCTCCTTTCGAATTGGTCTGGAAAACATTCAGAACCGCTATCAATTGTTACATAAGCGAGGGATCAAGGTGATAGATGAGGTAGATGAGTTTGCGATTTGGTTGCCGATCATCCAATCTTAGGGACCCAATGAAGAAGCTTTTTATACACAATATCCTTTTTCGACTGGTTGGGCCCTTGTTCATCGGGACGATCGTTTATCTGCTGATCCTTTTGATCAATAACTCTATCAGCCAGGTAGAGGAGCTTTACACGAGTCGGGAGCTGTACTTATGCATCTTCCTGGTCTACGTCGTTTTCGAATCCGCAAGACTTGCGATCGTCTTCCTCAGTCCGAGGATAGAAACGGTGCCATTTTATCAGCAGGTTTTGTTGCAGTTTCTCACCTGTGTCGTATTGATGGTCCTGCTAGTTTATGGGATCGTGAGCTACTATTTCCAGCAATTTGTAGGCTTCAGTGCCAGTATGTCTGAGCTAGTGGTCTTTTACTGGATATACGGCTTTATGATGCTGCTGTATCTATCGCTGCACTTCAGCCACCTCTTTCTCTTCAAGGAAAACCGAATGAAGCTCGATGAGGAGGTGAGCCGAAAAAAGAGCCTGGAGTTTGAATTTCGAAATTTCAAGAGGGAGATGAACCCGATGTTGCTCCTGGAGAGTCTCGAGTCACTGATCGTCATCAGCGAAGAGAAAATTGAGTCCGCCGACGAGTTGATCGATGAGCTTTCGGTTGTCTATCGGTACATTTTGGGCAGTAGCCGGTCCGAACTTGTTCCTGTATCCGAAGAAGTGGTGGCGGTACAGCATCTGCTCAACCTCTTCTGGTACCAGGGCATAGATGTAGACTTTCAGACAGAAGACTTTGATGAGTTGCTCTGTGTCCCGGGCACCTTTCTGACCGTGATGGAGTGGCTCGTACGCTCGTCGATCCATTCTACCATGCAATCTGTTGCTGTCGACCTGAGAGCGCATGATCAATACATCGTGGTGGTCAGTAGTCGAAAAGAGAAATTGAATTCACCGGCATTGGATTTGAACGATATCCGAAGGTCGTATGAGTTTTACACCGATCAAAAGATAGATATTGAGAACATAGAAGGCGGGACCATCATCAGGATCCCGATATTAGCACCCGTCAAGATGGAAAGCATCATGACCGAACCTGACCAATCTGTATGAAAGTACTGATCATCGAAGATGAACTGCCTGCTGCTGAGAAGATCGAGCGCTATCTGAAAAAGTACGACGCAACCATCGATATTCTCAATATCACCGGTAGTGTGCAGTCCAGCGTCGATTGGCTGACCGAGCATAAGGATTCGGTGGACCTGATCATCTCGGATATTCAGTTGACCGATGGGTTGAGCTTCGGGATATTTCAGCAAGTACCTTTGAATGTACCTGTAGTTTTCACCACTGCTTATGATGAGTACGCCATCGATGCTTTCAAACTCAATAGCATTGACTATCTGCTGAAGCCAGTTACTTTTTTGGACCTGTCCAACGCGCTCAATAAGCTGAAGACGGTGAAAAAGGGATATGGCAGCACAAGCGACTCGGTCAAAAAGATCTCACAGACTGCAGATAAGCGCCAATACAAAAATCGGTTCATGGTCAAGCTGGGCGAGCATATCCACTCCATTATCGCGGAGGAGATTGCCTTGTTTTTCGCAGATGGGCGTACTGCCTACCTCGTAACCAAGGAGAATCGAAAATTTGTGGTGGACTACAAGATGGAAGACCTGGAGGGGCTATTGGACCCAGAGGTCTTTTTTCGCCCCAACCGCACCTTCATCATGCATATCAATGCCATCAAAGACGTATTGGTCTATTCCAATAGCCGCCTGAAGATTACACCTCATCTGGCTTTTGACAAAGAGATTATCGTCAGCCGTGAACGAGTATCGCTCTTCAAGGAATGGTTTGGCGGGACATGACCCAACCAGTACTAGCTGCCGCTTGCGGGGTTGCCGTCAGGGCTTTCTCTGTTTTTTGGTAGCGATAATTCTGCCTTGTGCTGTGCGCGGCAGCTCGCGCTTTTCCAGGATCACTGATTCCAGCGTACCTGCTTTCACCGGGATCTGGCTCATGGTCGGATGCGTATAGGCATGCAGTGCCATGATGCACAAAAAAAGCATAAAAAGGATCGATACAGTGGCCATGTGGAACCACCGCAGTCTAAATGCTGGTAACATTGGTTTGGTCTTTTAGGGTTGAATAGCGTAAAAATAGTAAAATAATGGCACATATTATGCCGTTAGTTTTCTCTCTCTCTTTTCCTATTCGTTCCCTTCAACTGGGCTTCTCCCTCTAAGTGAGGGTATTGGCTACTCGTATTTTAAGGTCTTCGCGGGATTCAACTTTGCCACTTTGTGGGTCTGCAGTGCGACCGTACCCAGAGCGAATGCACTAATGGCAAGCAGGGATAACGCAAGGATTTCCCATGGAAATGATATTCGGAAAGCATAACCTTCCAGCCAGGAGCTCATGACAAAATAAATGGTAGGTACACCGATGATCGCAGCTAACCCTATGACTGTAAGGAAGTCCTTGAAAAACATGAAAATGATCTCGGATATGCTGGCACCTAACACTTTTCGCACACCGACTTCCTTCGTACGCTGAGCAGAGATGAAATAAGTCAGACCCAGCAGCCCCAAAAGTGCCACCGCCAGTGCCAACAGCGAAAAGGCGCCAAATGCCTTTCCAAATCGCCGATCTTCTTTATATAAGTTTTCAAAACGTTTGTCCAGGAAGGCGAGGTCTAGAGGCGTATCGGGGAAGAATTGCGCCCAGGTGGCTTCCAAAGCCTCCACGCCTTCATCAAATCTTGATTCCTTCAGCTTGACCACAGAGTTGCCATTGGTTGGATCGTAGAAGAAAGCAGTGGGCTCTACGGGTCTCTTTAATGTCGTGCGGTTATAGTTTTTGATCACGCCGATAATCGGGTATTTATCATTGCCAGGGTCGGTGCCGAATTGCAGGCGCTGCCCAACTACTTGGTTGATGTCCTTAAAGCCCAGCAAGTCGACCATGGATTCATTGATAATGACCGCACTTGAGTCGATCGCTAAATCTTTGTCAAAGTTGCGACCGGCCAGCATTTGGAGATCCAGGGTCGCAATCGCGTTCTCATCGTAATCCTGCAAGTAGATCGTGGTCCTTACCGTCTCAGTTAGTCCTGCGATACGTACTCCGCCCGATGCGGAACTAATGTCGCTGCTTCCGCCACCAGGGACGTTCGAGATGGATGCGGCGGCTATAATCGCTTCCTGCTGTCTCAAGGTTTCATAAAACGACAGCAACTTGGTTTGCAATGCGTCGCGAAGGTCCTGCTGGACCCTAGGATTGCGAAAGCCAACGACTTGCTCCGCGTTGAAGCCCTTGTCAATGGACCTCATATGCTGCACCTGCTTCGTTACGACCAGGGTACCGGCAATCAGTGCCAAAGAAATAGTAAACTGTACCACTACCAGGCCTTTGCGTAGCGCCACGCCCGTCTTGGAGTGCCGAAACTTGCCCTTGAGCACCGCGACGGGTCTGAACCTTGACAATACCAAAGCAGGGTAAAATCCCGTCGTTAGCGTACCGAGAATGAAAAAGATAACCAGCTGAAACATGAAAACGGGGCTCTGCCAAACGTGCTCCATAATGACCTTTTCCATCATCGAATTGAAGAATGGCAGGCTGAGCTCGGCGAGGATTAAGGCCAACAGCGCCCCCATCAGGTTCACCAAGAGTGCTTCGGTAAGGAATTGGGTAATAAGTTGTTGCTTATGTGCCCCTACTACTTTACGCAATCCCACTTCTTTGGCGCGATCTACTGCACGTGCGGTGGATAGATTGATGTAATTGATCCAGGCCATGACGAGGACAAAGACAGCTATAATGGTCAGGAATCGGATGGACTCCGCGCTACCGTGAATTTGAGGTTCGTAGGTAAAATCCGAGTACAGATGAATTGATTGTAGCGGTTGAAGGTGAAAAACCAAATCGGTTTCTTCTCCGAGAAAGTCAGACAACGGAGGCAGTTTGTCTTGTATGGCATCGAGATCGGCACCTTCCTGTGCTAGCAAGTAAGTATAGTAATTGTATCCGCCCCATCCATCACGTTCCAACGCTTCTTTAATCGTATGGATGGACATGATCATGTCAAAACTGTAGTGGGTGTTTTCGGGGACATCCCGAATTACCGCGGTGACTTCGAAGGTTTGCTCAAAACCACTCAGGATCTCCATCCTTTGCCCTAGAGGGTTTTCGTTCCCAAAAAACTCCTTTGCTTTTGATTGGCTCAGCACTAAACTGAATGGGTTGTCCAGCGCTGTCTCAATGTTGCCTTGAAGGACCTCGTAATCAAACAACTGGAAGTAATTGGAGTCCGCGGCGATGACCCCCCTTTCATTTTGAGTCATTCCACTGTTTCGAAACACCAATTCGCCAAACTTATAGGTGCAAGTATAGCCGATGATTTCAGGTACTTGCTCAGCGATAACCTGACCACTGGGATTGAACGACATGGCATCACGGACACCGATTACGCCGTCTCGGACCTGATCAGTTGTCAGTCGGTAGATCTGATCAGACTGAGAGAAGAAGCGATCATAGCTCTTTTCAAACCGGATGTACTCATTGAGTAGCATGAATGCTGCCAGGCCAATGGCGAGCCCACTCACGTTGATAAATGTGAAGAACTTGTGGTGGGACAAATTCCTTGCACTGATTTTGAAGTAGTTAAAGATCATGTCAAAGGATTGTGGTGCGAGATTTATTTGTTTGATAAGAGAGAGCCGCAGCAGCAGCAAGACATCCGCCAGGTAGTGCCACTCCGCTCGCCGACGGGAATAGTTATTCTCATTGATCCAGTGAAGCTCCTCGAGATCACCGCTTATATCTAAATAATGGTCCTCTTTGCAAAACCATCTGAGCAGCATGTCCGCGGCCTTTTTCATCTATTTGATCTGCCATGCGACATGAGGTATATCATCCCAAAGCGATTTGCGGGCATCACGATTGTATTCCAGCGCCTGTTTTCCAAATGCAGTTATGTTGAAGAAACGTTTGGGCTTGCCCCCGCGCATCGGGTTGGCCTCACCTTGCCTCGAGGTCAAAAAACCCTTGCCCTCCAGTCTTCGCAGTGCAGATTGCAGCGCACCCACGCTCACTTTTCGTTCTAGCCGACGCTGAATCTCGTGCTTGATTGCTACACCATACGCTTCGTCGTAGAGTACCCCCACGGTCAAGAGCACGATTTCCTCAAATTCGCCGATTTGATATTTCTTCATTTAGACCCAATATCTTAAATGTAGTATTCGTCGATAATAGAGAAAGGTTACAATAACACGACTAAAAAAATGGCACGTCAGGTAGAGGAGGGGTTTGACTGACCCGTGGGTGCCATTGAGCCGCCAGCCAACCGCAATACTGCCCCTTTGCTACCAGGAATCACCATGGCGTTTGTTTTTTTCGTTTCTTTAGCGAGCAAAAGAACCGTTTTATGAGAAATACTTGTGTACTGCTATTCGTACTGACGATCTATGCTTGCGGCTCAGGCCCCGGTCAGGATTCTTACGTCAAGAAAGGCCCGGTGATAGACCCTGTTGCGATCGAGCGTCTCGATGCGGCGCTCAGTAGCTTCATTGCTGATAGCCTGGTCGTTGGCGCATCTGCTTTGATCTTTGAGGAAGGCGAGGAGGCGTATTTCAAAGCGGTGGGATACGCCGACAGAGAGGCGGAGGTTCCCATGGCTCGTAATACGATTGCCACCATCTACTCTATGACGAAGCCGATCACCGGGACTACCCTCATGACTTTGTTCGACGAAGGTCGCTTTCAGCTCGATGACCGATTGCCAGATCATCTCCCGGAGTACAGGGGCATGCAGGTCTGCATTGGGGTGGATGAGTCTGGGGACATGGAGCTCACTCGAGCAGATCGTGAGATTTCCATTCGGGACATTACCCGACATACGGCTGGTTTTTCACAAAGAGAAGATCTGGGTCTGCACGTGCTTCACTGGCAGGCGGACCTACTCAGCCTTGATCACTCACTGGCGGAGATGTCGAAGAAGCTTTCGGAGATTCCACTCGGATATCAGCCTGGCACCCGATGGGAGTACGGTGTTAGCGTAGATGTACAGGCCTATTTGGCGGAGAAGCTAGCTGGAAAACCTTTTGCAGAGCTCATGAGGGAACGAGTACTGGATCCCCTTGGGATGTCGGAGACGAGCTACTTTGTTCCAAAAGAAAAAAGGGACCGTGTGGCAGCGATCTACAACAAGAGGCGCGACGGTAAGCTTGGCCGCGTACCCGACGATATCCATGCCATCAACTACCGGGAGTGGCCGATGACACCTGGGGGCTGGGGCCTTAAGTCCACGATCGATGACTACATGACCTTTGCTCGCATGCTGCTGAACAAAGGAACGATCAATGGCACCACGGTTCTTCAACCAGAAACCGTAGATTTGATGGCTACCAATCATCTGCCTGCCGTCGAGGATAGCCTCTGGCTGCCAGGCAAAGGGCGAGTCGGTTTTGGAATAGACTTCGCCGTGCGAACGGAATCCCCACAATCTGCGGAGGAGAATAG
>JBCCXG010000326.1:0-7003 GCA_039191945.1 Bacteroidota bacterium | reverse complement strand
GTCCTTGGGTTGGGCATTGCCTCCTCGCTCCGGACCTATCTCATTGACGAGGTTGCCGAGGTTGGGATAAGGCTCAAGATTGATGCGCGCCCCGAGATGAACACGGACCTCTGAACTGTTATTACCTCCGAGTACAGGGCGGTTCTGGACAAGTGCGACCTTCACACCTAATCTTGCGGCCGAAATGGCGGCGCAAGTACCCGCCATACCTCCGCCAATCACCACAAAATCAAACGCCTTTTCCTCAACGATATTACCAAGATCAAGCAATTCACTTCTCAAGGCATCGAGCGCTTCCACATCATTCGGGGGCACATCATTAGCGTCCTTGGTGAAATACAAAGCATCGCATCGGCCATTGAAACCAGTCAGGTCGTGAAGGGCAATGGTGGTACTACCCTTGGGGATTTTGACCTTACCTCCATTCGTCCATGCCCAATTCGATTCACCAACACCAAACTCCCTATCCACCGGCTCTCCATTGATCAGGACCTGAAATCTTCCCGCAGGAACATCCGTCCAGGGCGCGGTCCAGTTTCTGGTCCGAACAAATAGCTGATAGGTCCCCGCTTCAGGAAATGTGACCGTAGATACGGCATCTTTTACAGGCCTACCCATCCCATGTGCTAACAAATAAGGGGAACCCATGACATCCATCGACTGCTGATCGATGAACCACCCCCCCCTTTGTTCAAAACTCTCTGTTTCGACCAGAACCGCTTGAGAGGATCCTGTGGACAGACCTACGAATAGAAAAAAGACAATAATAGTGGCAAGATCTTTCATGGCTTTGAAGTTCAACGTTATTTCAATTCCAGTGGCTGCAGGTCTTCGGTGGCCTCCCCTCGAAGTTCGGCAAAAAGCGCAACGAGTTCCTGCAGTTTGTCCGGGTTAGTTTCAGCGAGGTTATTCTGCTCACTAAGATCATCCGTAAGATTATAGAGCTGAAAAACCGAATTATTCCCTAGTTCAATGTCAACATTTTCATTCCTCGCCGGTCCAGGATAAGGAGGAATCATGACCCAATCCTGATGCCGCAAAGCGGTCCGGGACGTCGCTTCCAACACCAGCGTCTCTCTGCCGACGGTACTTTTTCCCAATAATTCATCCAGCAGGTTCTGACTATCCAAACCATTGGCCTCCTGACTTGTCAATGCAGCGACTGACGCCAGCACATCCAACTGGCTCACCACGGCATCCGACACCATCGGCTGGATTGTTCCCTTCCAATAGCTAATGAAGGGCACCCGCGTACCCGCCTCAAACAAGCTATATTTTCCACCGCGTAGAGGCCCCGCTGCTTTGTGGTCGCCGTTCTTTTCGACTGCATCATCGTAGTAGCCGTCATTGAGTACCGGTCCATTGTCACTGGAGAGAAGGATCAGGGTATTCTCCAAGACACCTTCCTCTTCCAAGGTCTTGAGAAACTCACCAATGCACCAATCAGCCTCGACGATCACATCGCCTCTTGGACCCAATCCAGAGCTTCCTACAAACCTGGGATGGGGTGTCCGGGGTACATGTGGCTGTTGCAATGCATAGTACAGGAAAAATGGATCATCCTTACGCTCACGAACGTATTGCTGCGCTTTTTCCAAGAAGATATCCGCCATGTCCTCATCGATCCAACGAGCTGCTTCTCCGCCCTTCATGTAGCCAATCCGCGGGATCCCATTCACAATACTATTGTTATGGCCATGGTGCCATCGCATTTTGAGCATTTCGGGATTTGTCAGCGCAGTCGGCTCTCCCTCGAAGTTCTCCTGATAATTGACCTCAATTGGATCTGTAGGGTCCAACGCCACGACGTTACCATTGTCAATATAGACGGTAGGGACCCGATCCTGGGTCGCGGCCAATATGTACGATTGATCAAAACCCACTTCATTGGGTCCGGGACTGATTCGCTCATTCCAATCCACTTGACCCGATCCCAATCCTAAGTGCCACTTCCCGACGATGCCGGTGTGATAGCCGGCGCCTTTCAGGACCTTCGGCAGAGTGATCTGAGCCGTGTCAATGATCAGTGGTGCTGTGCCGGGTAGAATCCGCGCACTTTTTTCCCGCCATGGATACACCCCAGTGAGTAAGGCGTATCGACTCGGCGTGCAGGTGGCACTGGTAGCATACCCTTGCGTGAACCGCACACCGCCCTGAGCCAATCGATCGATGTTTGGCGTCTTTAAAACGGTGCTGCCATAGGCTCCGACATCTCCGTAGCCTAAATCGTCCAGGTAGATGACGACCACATTCGGAAGGCGAGTGGGCGTCTCCTCCTTAGGCGTTTGGCACGCTACTCCGACAATCAGCAGCGAAAAGATCAGAAAATAGGGATAAAAGAGATGTCCACGAGGTTTGCTCATTTCTTCGGGTTTATGGCCAGCATTTGTGTTCATTAGTCCGGCTTTTTTTGTTGAAGAAAAATACCCGTTTTACTGGTATTCATCACCATCGAAAATGGATATGATCTGAACGGTCACCATTTGGAAACCGAGGGCGTGTCTATTTTGAACAAATCGGTTTCAGTAGTTTTTCATTTCTTTGGGCACAAGCTTAATTCATTGAACCTATGAGCGGTACTATACAGGACCTATCCCGATATCACGAGCCCGTCGGGCAACTCTTTGAGCAACCTCGCTCACTGGAGGAATGGGAGCGGTATCGCCTTAGTGATGCGGAAGTGGAGCATTTCCACGAATACGGCTACCTGTCCAACGTCAAGCTACTCGAGGAGGACCAAATCGACCAGCTCAATAAGGAGTTGGAACAAATCACCGATCCCGACCACCCTGGCCATCATTTGTTCTACGAGTTCCACAGCAATGAGTCCGCTGATCCCAATACCACGTTGTTTCACTCGTTGGGTCACTGGCGGATCACGCAGGGCTTTCACGATGTGCTTTGGAATCCTCGATTTTTGATGGCCGCGAGCCAGTTGCTGGGCAACCAATCGGTGCGATTCTGGCATGACCAGCTCTTTTGCAAACCTGCTAAACATGGCGGCGTCGTGGCATGGCACCAGGATTACTCTTATTGGACACGAACTGAAGCCATGCAACACCTCACTTGCTGGGTGGCATTGGACGACTCGAATCAGGAAAATGGATGTCTGAATTACATCCCCAAAAGTCACCAGTGGGGACTATTGGACCGAACAGAACTAGCCGGTGATATGGACGGTCTTATGGCGCAACTCGATGAGGAGCAAAGGGACCAGTTTGCAAAACCTATCCCTGTGGAGGTCAAAAAAGGACATTGCGCCTTTCACCACCCTCTAATGGTGCATGGCTCCCGCGAAAACTTTTCCGATCGTTCAAGGCGTGCCTTTGTTCTAAACGTCTTTGCTGACGGCACCTACTCCGCGACTAACGAGCCGTTACTAAAAGGTGTGCCGGTGATTCCCAAAGGGCAGAAAATGGATGGGCGGTTTTTCCCATTGCTGTATGAGGCTGTAACTTGATGTCGTAGGATTGAAATTAGCATCAACTTGATCGTCGGTTACCCAAAAAAACGCACATCACTCAGCCACTTTGGCGTGGCGGTGCTCTTCACTATAGGGCTTTTATCAGGGTGCCGACCAAGTTTACCGGCGGAAGTGGCCTCGGCCTATGAGGGATTGCCGCAAGAATTGGACTTCAATGTCCATGTCAAACCTATTTTATCCGACAAGTGCTTTGCTTGCCATGGCCCAGACCAAAGCAAAATCAAAGGGGATCTGCAACTTCACCTGCCGCAGATGGCCTTTCGTGAATCCCCGAATTCGGGAGTCGCAGCACTGACACCCGGTAATCTGAGGGAGAGTGAGGTATTCCACCGCATCATATCAGAAGACCCCAGCTACTTTATGCCTACACCGGAATCCAATCTTGCCCTCACGGCAAGGGAAAAGGCCGTTCTCGTTAAGTGGATTGAAGATGGCGCGGAATACAAACCGCATTGGGCATTTGAGCAGCCAAAGGCGCACGAACCTCCTCCGTCACCCTGGCCGTCAACCCATCCCATTGATCAATTCGTCTACCAAAAGCTAGCCGAAATGGGTATGGAACCCTCTCCAACGGCGGACAAGGAACTGTTGCTTCGGCGAGCCAGCCTGGATCTAACGGGACTGCCCCCCACCCTCGAAGAAATTGATGTATTTCTTGCCGACAACAGTGACGATGCCTACGAAAAACAAGTGGACCGATTGCTAGCCTCACCTCACTACGGTGAGCGAATGGCGATCGATTGGATGGATGTAGCCCGATATGCCGATACCCATGGATACACGGTCGATCGGTACCGGGACATGAGTCCATGGCGGGACTGGGTAATCAAAGCCTTTAACCAGAATATGCCTTATGATCAGTTTGTCACCTGGCAGCTAGCGGGAGATCTAATGCCCGACGCGACCAAAGATCAAATTCTCGCCACCGGCTTCAATCGACTGCACCCGCAGAACATGGAAGGAGGCATCATTGATGAGGAGTTTCGGGTGGAGTATGTGGCCGACCGGACGGCGGTCCTCGGTCAAGGGCTGATTGCCATGACTACGGCTTGTGCCCGATGTCACGATCACAAATATGACCCCATCTCCCAGAAGGAGTTTTTCCAACTTTACAGCTTCTTCAACAACGTCAACGAGAGTGGACAGATTTCATGGGACGACGCAACCCCGGTGCCTACGCTGCTTTTACCTACGGAAGAGCAGGCAGCTATCATTTCCTATCTAGAGGGGCAGGTAGAAACGGAGTCCGCCAAGCTGACCTCCGTAGAATCCAAGGAAAAATCATCAATCGATCAATGGATCGAGGAAGGGCATTATCAAAACTTACGCGCAATCCCGCCCTCCCGGGGACTACGTGCTCACTATGCACTGGATGGCCGATTAAGTAATCTCAGGAACCCTTCAGAAGTGGGACGGATGAAACGGCAGCATTCCGCTAAGGAACAACCCAATTTTGCAGAGGGGCGAACGAAGCAAGGTCTGCTGCTGGATGGCGATGCGTGGCTCGATGTCAGCCCGGTGGGCATCTTTAAGCGTCATCATGCCTTCACCGTTGCGCTGTGGGTGAAGATTCCTACTGACCTGGAAGAAGGTGTCATCTTCCACAAGAATGATGGTTCGAAGATTTACAATTTCAAGGGCTACCACCTTTACCTGAAGGACAATGGGCTGCAGCTCATGCTCGCCCATACGGCACCGGACAATGCCATCATCGAGCAATCGATCGAACCTGTACCAAGGGACCGGTGGACCCATTTGGCCATGACCTACGATGGCTCAAGCACTGCGGCCGGACTGAAATTGTATGTCAATGGTCAGGAAGCCCAAACCCACATTGAGGTAGATAACCTCTACAAGGACATCGTATTTGATTTTGAGGAGGACAAGGTGTACGAAAATCTGCGTGAACCCGCGCTGCAGGTTGGCGCACGCTGGCGGGGCAAGGGAGTAGGTGGCACCACCGTGGATGACTTGCTGGTGTACAATCTGGAACTGGGGGCAGTTGAAATCCTGCAGATCGCGAACCCTGCGCGTCTGGAGCAACTCACAAAGAAGTCTTCAACGGCACTTACCGCCGAGGATCGCTATATGCTCAAAGACCATTACCTGCGCAATCACTCTTCTGATCACCGTTCGCAGTCCCAATCCTTATACCTCGCCCGGCGTGCCTTGGTCGACAGCATGGAGCAAGTCAAGGAGGTCATGGTCATGAAGGAAATGGAACAACCTCGCACCTCCTTCGTCCTAGAGCGCGGCTTGTATGACAACTATGGGGAAGAAGTAACCCCTAACACGCCTTCGACCATCCTCGAGTGGAATGAAGGACTGCCACAGAATCGATGGGGCCTAGCTCAATGGCTGTTTGACCCTAATCATCCACTCACCGCCAGAGTGGCCGTCAATCGATACTGGCAACATTATTTCGGACAGGGCCTGGTGACAACAACGGAGGATTTTGGCAATCAGGGAGCACTACCTACCCACCCAGAGCTACTAGACTGGCTGGCGCTAGAGTTTCAGCAATCGGGTTGGGACATTAAGCATCTGCAGAAACTCATAGTAATGTCCGCAACCTACCGACAGCAGTCCATTGCAAGCAAGCAAATGTTGGAAAAAGACCCAGCGAATACCTGGCTGGCCCGTGGGCCCAAGACGAGATTGACCAGTGAAATGATGCGAGACAACGCCCTGATGGCCAGTGGCCTTATCAATACGAAAATTGGCGGAGAGAGCATTCGACCTTATCAGCCCGAGGGCCTCTGGGTCATGAATGGCACTAGATACGTCCCGGATACTGGAGAAGATCTATACCGCAGGAGTTTGTACGTCATCTGGAAGAGAACCGTACCGCACCCTACCCTACAGACCTTTGACCAACCTGAGCGTACAGAATGCACCGTGAGGCGTCAAAAGACGAACACTCCGCTACAAGCCTTGGTATTGCTCAATGATCCCGCTTATGTGGAGGCTTGTAAAGTGATTGGGGAGGATATGACAAAACACCCGGATCCGGTAGAAGGAGTAGCAGTCGCCTTTCGCAGACTTACCGGAAGAATGCCCCAACCGAAAGAGATGGACATCCTGCTCGAGCTGCGCGAAGAAGAGTCCCGCAACTTCAGGCAGGAGCCCTCAAAAATTCCCGGCTGGTTGAACATCGGTGAGTACCGAATCAATCCCTCGTTGGATCAGGCCCTGGTTGCAGCGAACACGGTCCTGGCCAGTGTGATTTTGAATTCAGATGCAAGCATAACAAAACGATAGTCGTCATGAGCCACGAAGATCACCGATTGAGAAGTAACCATCCGGTTTTCCAAGGATTGGAGCAAAAGATGGATCGGCGACAGTTTCTGTCCAAGACTTCGCTAGGCCTGGGGGCACTTGCCTTGGGTTCACTGATCAGCCCCGAAGCGAAGGCGATGAGTGACCCTTCAGGGTTAGGCCTTCCCGGACTCCCCCATTTTGCCCCGAAAGCAAAAAGGGTCGTCTACCTATTCCAAAGCGGCGGACCCTCTCAATTTG
>JBCCXG010000325.1:0-7007 GCA_039191945.1 Bacteroidota bacterium | reverse complement strand
TTTTCCTATTAAAGCCCTGCACTATCACAACATTCCTTGGATCACAAAGGGAGGCATAGATTTCCTTGATTCCGTTTCGGCGAGTGACAAGCCGTTTTTCCTCTACATCGCGCCGACTGCTATTCACGGTCCCAATCATCAGGAGAACCTGACAGAAGATTTGAAGTATACCGTAGAAGGTTATGTGCCGGAGGTAGCGCAGTATCAACCGGATTCACTCGGTTTGATAGAAGCGGCCAGTACTTATTCAGTAGTCGACGCCCATCGTTTCGCTGGCATCGCGCACATCGATCACCAGGTCGGGCTGTTGGTGGAAGACCTGAAAGCGAAAGGGATTTACGAAAGCACTGCTATCATTTTCATGGCTGATCACAACATTGAGCCGGGTAAAGCCACCTGTTACCACAAAGGCACGAATGTACCACTCATCATCAAATGGCCGGGCACCAAGCAAGGAGTGGTGAGTGATGCTTTGGTGAGTAATGTCGACATCCTTCCTACACTTGTAACGGCGGCGGGAGCAGATCGGACCCCGGGGCTCTCAAGTGATGGTGCCGACCTGACGCCACTGCTCACCGGGGCGCAAAGCAAAATCCGGGATCATACTTTCTCGGAAGCCGGCTATACCCGCTCGGTTTTCGACGGTCGGTTCAAATACATTGCCCTACGCTTTCCTCAAGCTGTCAACGAAAGCATCAAAAACGGAGGGTTAGTTGTGGCTCCCAATCATCTCAATGTTCCTCGGCAAGCCCATTCGAGGATTGCTTCGAAGTACCATCAGGATTATTTCGATGGAGACCAGTTGTACGACATTCAAACTGACCCTTACGAGCAAAACAACCTGGCCAATGATCCCAAGTTTGCAGATGATCTCAGGCGCCTACAATCGGTCCTCCAGCAGCAAGTGGCTTCATTTGATCATCCCTTCGATCTGGAAGACGCGACGCTCAGTTCTGCTCATTACCAAAAGTTGATCGTAAAGGCGAGGGAAGCGATCGATCTTTCTGACATTGCCTGGTTCATGAGGGACCATGGTCGTATGGTTTGGCCGCCGGAGGAGTGATAGAGGGCAATTCACGGCCTATTCCATTTCATGCCGCTATCCTCAACGTTCAGCATCTTCATTTGATCTGGAGAAGTCATGTTTCGTACCTTTTGATTGCCGATCACGGCTATCACGTTATACGAAAAGAAAACTAAGATGACGACAAAAGTAGACTTTGCCCCCTATGCAGCGATTACTTGGGACGATGAAGTCCAGGCGTTGAGGGTACAGTGGATCAAGCAACATTTGAGCTTGGATCAATTCAAGGAAATCATCGAGAAGGCATGGAGTATCCTGAAGCAGCATGAAGGATATGTCTGGATTTCGGATATGTACGAGAGCCAAGGGGTATTCCCCCCGGAGATCAAGGACTACATCGTAAGTGACGAAGTAGCCGCGAGGTCAAACGAAATGGGCGTTCGATGGGCCCTGACTATTATGCCCAAGTCGGTGGGTCTGGCAAGCATGTCGACGAAATCCTGGAACAACGGAGTGAAGAGCCGAGATAGCTTCGTGGTGGAAGAGTTTCCAGATTGGAGTACATGCAAAGGTTGGCTGAAGACGCAGATATCAGCCATGAGTGCATAGCCCAGATCAATTGAGTGAGACTTCCGAAAGCTCCTACGCCTTCGGAAGTCTGGCATGACTACCCGCCGTATACAGGAATGCCTTTGTACTCAGCAAACGCCCTAATGGCTCGCTTCAAGGCTTTGGACACCTCCGAAGTGGCACTGTATTCGTACTTGTAGATACCTTTTCGTGTCTTGATCTTGACCAGGTAGCTTTTCAGTTCTACCGCCTTGATCTCTCTCCAGGGTAATTTAGCGGCTCCTTTCTTGGATCCAGACTGCATGATCATGCCTTGTTCCGTCAGATCTACACTGGCAGGTTTAGAGCCTCCGAAAAGAAAAGGGATGCCTAGCAGGACGATGACCCCTCCGATAATTTCAGGGAGGAAGTTCATTCCTTCGGGAAGCGCATCCTGAGGCACAATACCTGCAGGGATGAATCCCAGCAGATTGGCCGTGATGATGCCTATGCCCAGCACAATCAGTAGCATGCCTAATAATTTTGCTCCGGCGCTACCACTGCTGAGCTGAATTTTGGTTTTTTCCATAGCGATTCGTTTTTGGTTGAATACCCTAATATACATAAATAGTTTATAACGGCTTTATGCAAAAGACCAGTAAAAACGAGGCGATAGGCGCTTGCTAAGGGGTTAGTTCAGGATAGGGCCTGGGCAGTAGGAGTGGCTGGCCTCATTCTTCCAGCCACCGGATAGCCTCCTCAAATATGTCCTCCGGGGCAGCCCTTTGATCAGGCGGTATTGGGAAGCCGAACTTGTTCTGATCACGATCGGCCAGATATGCGGTAGTTAAAATCAAAACAGAACCATCGCTTAGCTGAAACTGGCTATTAGAGGTCGAAAGGCCGCAGGTGGGTACGCCAAAACTGCGCGTATCCGCACGACCGATGAAGCTGATGGCAACCACCTCACCAGAACTTGCGGTCCTTGACCCAATGAGCACGGCAACCTTAGGATGATCCTCGATCAAATCATAGTCCTCTGGAAGCTCAAAAAGCACGTTGGAACCATCAAAAACACTGCTGCTGCCAAGGACACTCCATGATTGCGATCGCCCATCCGGGTGTTCGAAGTAACCGGCTATGCCGTCGCCGAGGATAGGCCCCAAGGCGGCAATCATGGGCCACATGTTACCACCCGGATTGTCTCGCAGGTCTATGATCCACCCTTTTGCACCTGCCTGATCCTGATCGCGTATAGCGTCCTGGATCTCCTGGGCGTAGACCAGGGCCGCGTCATTGTTGCCAGAGAAGCTCCTGACGTTCACGTAGCCAATTGCCTCCGGTAAGGAAGGTGCATCGCTCATGGTAGGTGCGCAGTTCGCATTGGATGCAGACAAAAAGCCACCGCTGGCCGTTTGAATAAAGCTATGCCGATCCCCTAAGAGGAGCAGGGCTTGTCTAAGGGCGGGCTCCAAATCCCTGATAGCTTCCGCCCCATCCGCTTCTTCAAGGACCCGCTGACGAAAGTTCTCCCAATCAATAGTAAGTCTGTTGATGGAGTTAGACTCCATGATATCGAGGACTTCATCCAAGTACCGAGCTGCTTCAGGGGCAATGGAGGGTCCCGGATCATCTTCATTACAGCCAATAAACATCAGCAATAGGCAAGCGATACCAACGAGTGGCCGCCAATGATTCCATCGTATCATCATAGGGATTGGGTTTTTGATACCATAAATACAAGTTGGCAGTGCACCCTTATCGCCGCAAACCGAATGCCAGACTGCTTGAAGCGATATTTAAATTTTGTCTGTTCTATGCTCGAAGTGGTATACCGTCCATTTAGACCCGATGGGAGCGGCAGCCGCGGCGGAGTCTTTGAGTTTGGAATTCGGAATTTTGAGTGGTTTACGTGTTTGGGAGAGTACTCAAAACTCAGAATTCAAAATTGGGCTGGGAGCGCGGAGCAGGCTATAGTGGACAGCGGGAGCGCAGGAAGAGGCAGTGGTGGAACCGTTATCTCCGGAGTTGATAGTCTTGATGGTGCCTACCCGCTAAATCGACAACTCCAGCGTCACCAGGTACGCACAGTGGTCAGAAGCGTAGCTGTCACAAACGGCCTTGCGATCAATTACTCTCCAGCTACTGGCGGGCTTGTACATGATATAGTCGATTTTAGCCTTTGGATGGTTGGAAGGGATCGTCGGTTGTGGATCGTCCCGATCATAGGTCGATGTCCACATGTCCTCCAATGAGTTGATGGTCTTGGTTCCTGGCCGGGCGTTGAGATCGCCAGCCAGGATCGTCGGGTATTGGTTTGCCGCAAATACCCTATTGATCTCATCCGCTTGCATTTCTCGACCTTCTGGCCCCTCATGAGACAAGTGCGTCCCAACGAAGGAAATCGTATCGCCCGATGGTAGTGCCACGGTCACTTCCAGTGCCGCACGTGGCTCTTGCCCCTCCAGGAAAGGCAAGGGGACGTTTCTGCTCGCTACAAATGAATAGCGAGAGAGTATACCTTCCCCGTACTCTCCTCCGTCGTAGTACATGGCCCGACCGAAAAGCGCAGCCATTTTTGTTCGGTAGCCTAGCTCCGTGGCGAGGTCCACTTTATGGGACCGGTTCACTTTGTAATCGACTTCTTGTAGCGCCACCAGATCAGGCTCCAGGTCTTGAATGACCTTGGCCACTGCGTCGATATTGAAGTCACCCGCCGTGGTTCTGCCACCGAGGATGTTAAAGGAGAGTACTTTAAGGATCGGCCGCTCTGAGGACTGCGCTTGAACGCCGACAGGAAGGACGATTAGGCAAAACAGAAGGACGAGTAGCATTTCTTTCATTTCTTAGGGGTAAGCGTACGCAAGGTCTAGGACCAACCTGAAATTTGCAATACCTGAAATATGATTCCAAAACTTGGGATGTCTTATGTGATATCTCTTACTTCCTCTAACTTGATGCCTGTAACAAAGACTTTTGAACCTCACGTCAAACAATGAAAAAATACAAATACGAACCACTACTGGAATGGGTTGATCTCATAGGCAAGCGTGCAGGATTTCCTGAAGATCGCGCCAGGATTAATGCGGAAGTTTTGATTGAGGCGGATCTCATGGGGCACACAACGCATGGCTTGGGCTTGTTTGATCCTTATCTCAAAGATGTGGAGAAGGGAGGGATGAAAATGAGCGGAGATCCTGTTGTAATAAAGGATAGTGGTGCTAGTGTGACGTGGGATGGTCAATACATGTCTGGGACCTGGCTGGTGAGGGAAGCGATGGAACTGGCTTTTGAGCGAGTAAAAGAGTATCCGGTGGTTTCGGTAGCGATCAGTAAGAGTCACCACATCGCCTGCCTGGCGGCCTATCCGGAGCTGGCCACTGACAAAGGGCTGATGATGATGCTATCCTGCTCGGATCCTATCAACGCAACCGTTGCTCCCTTTGGAGGGAAAACGGGCGTGTATAGTCCCAATCCGCTCGCCGTGGGAATCCCCACCGAATCATCACCGATCATTATGGACATCAGCATGTCTTCCACAGCGAATGGTTTGGTCAATAAGAAGAAGGCCGAGGGCGCCCGATTGCCGCAAAAATGGTTGCTCGGTGCGGATGGTAAGCCTACTGATGACCCCAATACTTTCTTTGAGTCGCCATCATCGACCATATTACCTCTTGGCGGTTTGGAGACGGGTTACAAAGGCTTCGCCTTGGGCTTACTGATCGACATCCTTACTTCCGGTCTCGCGGGTCACGGAAGAGCCGATCATCCCACCAATTGGGGAGCGAGTGTGTTTTTGCAGATCATCGATCCGGAGGGATTTGGAGGGCTCGCTAATTTTCGAAAGCAATCACAGCATCTTGTTGATGCCTGCCTCGCCAATGAACCTCACGACAAGGATAGGCCGGTGAGAATTCCCGGTAGCCGAGCATTGCAATTGAAGGCTAAGCACAAGAAGGAAGGTCTCCCTCTGGGTGACAACATTGTTAACGCTCTCATCAGATGGTCTGATAAGTACGGGATTGAGGCTGATAAGTACTTGATGACGGAGTGACGTGCGGTCCTCAATCAGAATAAAAACAAGGGTGATGCCGATGCTATTTGAGCTTCGGATTTCATCCTTTAGAAAGGGATTTTCTTCGACCGATTTGCTCATTTGGGTGCGTTGAGGCAAAGCGGCCTTTTGGAGGAGTTGTCTGGCGCCGATGAGATCCCGGTATTCGGACGTCAGGATTTCTCAATTGTCTCGATTGCGTATCGAAACCGGGATGACGCCAGGTGGGTTTCCTGCAAGACTAGTCTCCACTGATCCGTTGGCGTGGAGGCTGTGCAAAAAGCTGGACAAAATGTCAGGCTGAGCTCGTCGAAGACCATTTTAATTTGCACTAGTGGGCATTTCGACATGCTCAATGTGACATGAGTCTTAATTCGGAGGCTTTTTCACAGCCCCATTGACGCCTGAAATGTGGTGTAAAACTGACCACCTTCCGGGGTTCGTATCCGTACTGGCCGCTGGGCCGCTGACATTGGATTTTATATCTCATAGGCCAGGGTCAGCAAAAAGTACCTGGGAAGCACAAAGTAGGCGTAGTCACTGACAAGGCTGTCGCTGAAGCCATTTCGCCTGATGGCTTGGGTTCCGGTCAGATTGGTGCCGTGCAGGGTGCACTGCCAAGGACTGTCTTTCCGCTGGTAGGAGAGCGTGGCGTCCAGTAGCTGGTAAGTGTTGACTGCATCGAGGTTGCGATCGATATAGCGATTGCGATTGTACACCATGTCCAATGTTAAGGAAGGAAGGATCCGAATGCCCACCTCAGCATTGGGGTTGTGGTTGATAAAGGTGTTGCTGGTGAAGTCGCTCTGGTAGTCACTGTATTCGTACCTGTACCCAACATCGAGGGTCAGGACCTTGAAGAGTCTGGTCGCTATTGAGCTGCGGTAGCGCTGGGTCCAGGTGTTGTTTCTGTTTTGCTGCTCATCGATCACATTGCCGAGGGAGTTGTACATCAAAGTAGCGCTTCCGGTCACCCTCCATTTTTCGAAGGTCTTTGTTACCTGCCCGGTGACGTTGAGGAAGTCATTGGCGCCTTGAAGATTGAGGGGCGTTGTGATCCGCTGTAGTCCCTCATAAGTAAGGGCTTCACTCAGGTCGCGGATGCGGCGCTGGTAGTTGGCAAATGCAAAGAAGTTGAGGTGGCTGAACATACTGAAATTCGTGTAGCTTAGCTCAACGTTGTGACTCAGGCTGTTTTCGAGCCCGCTCGTACCGCGCCTCAGGTTGTTATAGTTCTGCACCCGCAGACCAAGCGCGACCTGTTCCACGTCGAAGAAGTTGACCTGCTGCCGATACTGGAGGCGGAACGTCTGGGCACTATTGAGATCGTCTCGCACGGAAAGCACAGGTCTGTGGCAAGCCTTGCCCGAGGTCACCGCG
>JBCCXG010000324.1:0-7019 GCA_039191945.1 Bacteroidota bacterium | reverse complement strand
GGGACGGGGAAAATGCGTAGAAAGGCAGTTGGCCGGAGAGTGGTTGTTTTCTCCGGCCAGCCAATAGGTTCAGTAGTCAGAAGTTGAGAGGGTCACATGTGCTTTTCAGCAACTAGCCTAGGGTGTGATTCTGCACCTGGGAAAAAGAACCAACATCGTAGACTAAGGGTGTCTGGTTATTCAATTCAACCAAACCAGTAGTTTTCATTTAGCGTTTTGGATTCCTCGAAAGAGGCGATTCACACAAAAGCGAAGTAGTTTCAGCGGTAGCACCCAGCAATGATGCTTAGTAACAAGGAGTGAGAAGGAGTGGGTTGATCAGTTTTTTTCTTAAGCGTGATTCAAAAGTAGGAAAGAATAACGTAACGCACAAGCGTTAGGCGAGAAAAAATGCTACATGATCAGGAAAAAAAGCCGATGGACGGGATTAAACTATCTGCAGACCTTCTCTACCAATTTATGGGTTTATGAAAAAAAGGCATATCACGAATTAATGACCTGTAAGATTCTTTCTTACTAGCGCGGAAAAGAGCGCAACAAAAAAGCGGCAAGCCTCTGGGACTTGCCGCTTTGCGCAATGAGATGAATGTCTTGATTTACCTGTCGATTCCAACGACGTCTGTAGCACCGGAGATATCCGGTTCGGTATCTGGCATGGATCCAATCGGATCAAGTTCAACCACGCCGGACTTATTACCCTCCAGGTCGAATTCGTATTGAAGACCTGCCAGGCTTTCTTTCTTATTGGTAACGCTGATACTGAGCATGCCATTGACTATGCTCAACTCTCGACCAAAGTGCATATCGGGATAAAATCCCTTGGCCTCGATCTCCGTCGTGACTTGCCACTCTGCTCCTTTTTTCTCATAGATGAAAACGACACCCTCATTCGCGGCGTCTGTATCGCGTCCGGGCGAGGCGACAATGACCTTACCTTCGTACACTTCAAGCTGGTAGCCGAAGCCATCATTGGCCTCTCCATTATCTGCGACGACCTTGTCATCTTGCTCCCATGTACCATCCGCGTAGGTGAAGATATAAATGGCACCAGTCTTCATTAGGCCTTCTTTCGGTGCGCCCACGGCCGCAATTCCCTGATCAACCGATGCACTGAAGGCGTACATTGATTTGAAAGACGGATCTTTAGGCTTCAGTTCTTGAGTGCTCGTCTCACCGAGAATATTGGTCCACTCTACTGTGACCAAACCTGAAGGTTTGACTTTATGATCATGGGTGATGCTCATTTCTTCGATGTTCCCAAGGTCATTTTCGTCCTGAAGGTCCATTTTGGTCTCTAGCTGTCGGAGAATCAAACTTGCGTCCTGCGCAGAGGACACAATAGGAGATGCTCCGTAGATAAGGAGGGCGCAAGCTGCTGCCTTGAGTGTGGTGGTCGAATTCATAGTCTAAGCCCGTTTTGTTTTGAAACTTGTCAAAAATCACAGCGGTAGGTGCTTGGCTACGGCCATGATTGCCGGGAAACTATAAGAGATGAGATCGTGAGTAAGAAGCGCTTTTGCTTCATGTAAGTGATACAAATGTATCTCCAGCGTTATGGTTTGAAGCAAACAAGGGACAGATCGGCGGGTATCAGGGAGTGAATGGGAATATATCCCTATTGGGCCATTTTTTTGACTTTTTCCGTGATTTTATAGTCTTTTTCTTATAAAAATGTCCGTTTATGGAGCATTTTCGACCATTCGTCGGGTATTGCTGTTGGTTCACCGATGGAAGATGGTCTTCACACAACTTCCATTAGATCTCATCGAAGGATAGGATAGTGCAGGCTCGGATCCTTAATGTCTACCCATTCCAGGTCTTCGAAACTGATGACTTGAGCGTTGTCATACAATTCCAATAAATCCGAGCGCCTTCGCTCAAAGCCTAGCGGGTCATCCCAGCTCATCCACCACGTCCAACGCGGTTGGTCTTTCAACTTTCTGATACTAGGTAGGCGCCCCACTTCTCCAAGGGCAATCGGTTTGTCCTTAGCGAGCGCCAGCAGTTCATCGTAATTCTTTTGGTTGAAGTTCTCAGAGTAAACATCAGTCGCCAACACATCTACAACATCGTCGCCGGGGTAGTAGGTCGCATAATCGTCCACGCCCAATTTCACCTCGTTGGCGTTGTAGATCCAGAGTAGATTATTCAGATCATGGAAATCGGTGAAGCGGTTATACATCATGCGAAACAGTCTTTTGTAACCGTCCTCACCCTTCTTTTTGCCCCACCAAAACCATCCGCCGTTCATTTCGTGATAAGGCCGCCACAAAACCGGGACTCCCGCATACTTTAGTTGTTTCAAGAACCACGCGATCACATCTACTTGCGATTGCCACTTTTCGTGCAAAAGGGTACCCGGCGTCACCAAATCCTGCCACTGTTCGTCCGACAATTCACTCTGTATGCCCTCCGAGAAGGCGACAGGCTCGTCCATCGTCGGTGGGACCGCATGCCACATGAGTGTAATGATGAAGCCTTGCTGATGTCTGATGATAGCTTCATCGACAATTCGCTGTCGATAGTTGATGCCATCCCAATATCCCGGAAAACTGAAACCAAAGTCCTGCCCAAAGACTGCGGGGTATTGCCCCGTGATGCGGTGATTCACGGATAAGTGGTTGGAGCCGACCAGTGGTGCGCAATGCTGACCAGACAACGTGCGCTTACCTGAAATGAGGTAAAGGTAGGCGAGTAAGTCCTTGGTCGCCTGTGATGCTGCCGAATTGACCGGGTCGACGTTTTGACAGTAAAGGGTCGGGGTCATGCAAGTGACCATGACAAGCACAAGTAGCGGTTTCATATGCTGCGGATTAAAGGTCCTGAGAGCTTTCGCCATAAATCGTAACTGAACTTAGCGTAATTTGCTATTTATGACCAATAGAGCAAACAATATCTGGATGACAATTGGCAGCCTGTGCCTTCAAATGGTACCGGTTGTATTGGGTGTCTTCCTCGCGATGTGGCTCAACGACTACAAGGTTCGTGAAAGTGATCGCCGATTCATTGCATCGATGCTGGAGTCAATCAACGCCGAGAACGGTCTCAATGCGCAACAAATTGAGGGACTGCTGGATAAGCAGAAAAGGACTTGCGACTCGTTGGAGTTCTACCAAAATGACTCGAAAGTCGCTTTGGTACATGTCATTTCGAAAGTCAACGGGCTATCGACTCCGGATCTCAACGAAACCTCCTTGAATTTGCTACAAGCAAGTCCGATCACGCTTATCTCCTTTGACCTATTGACCAAGCTCAGCGAGATTGATGCGAATCACGAGAATTACAATTACAACCAGCGCGTTCTAAGCAATTACTATTATGTGAATACAACCAACTCCGAAAAAGAGGTCAAGCTGACGCTTTCCTACATGCTTGCGGATATCATTTACTACGAGGAACAGATCCTCATGAGATACCAGGAGTTAGATTCGCTATTGAGCAGATGAGGCCGTTATACTTGCGTTGTCAAGTACCTCAAGATTTCGATTACCTGTGACTCCTGGGTAGCTACCGCTTTGGCTTGGGCATCGACCTCTTTCAGCGCGTGGATAAACTCCTCCGGATGGATGACAATATAGGACTTGCCCAAAGCCGCGGCATAACCTGCGTCGAAAGCTGCATTCCATTGCCGGTACTTTTCCCCAAATTTTATAATCACCAGGTCGGCTTCTTGGAGGCCCAGGGAGATCCTCATCGAATTGACCTTGGCACTCTTGTGATCTTTCCAGAATCGCCGATCCTCCTCGCCTAGCACGTCGCCTGCATCGTCAGAAGCTTCGTGCGTGACGACGGGGGTCAAAAAGTCGATGGGAAGCTCGGCAGACCCGTCGATGATCTGCTGTCTCCAGTCACTGTGAATCTCTCCGGAGAGGTAGACTTTCAAATTCATGTAGCTGAAATTTTATCTTAGTTGGGCCAACTAACAATAGGTATTAGGGTTTTGACCCGATCAGCTGGCCACAGCCTTTCGGTACGCGGCGATCGTCCCATCGACCCATTCATTACTTGCTGCAGACACGACCATTCGATCTACATCTGACTCGAACCACCTGATTGTCCGCTCTATTCCTTTCTTAAAAGTAATCGTGGGGTTGTATTCGGGTACGAAGGTCCGAATTTTCGAATTGTCAAACACCGCACTGACTGCCTTGTCACCCACCAAACTACCTTGCAAGTGGTCGTCGCGAGCTGCGAGGTATGCGGAAGGTATGTGTACGATCTCCGCCTTTGTTCCTACGGCTGCGGCTACCGCTTGGTAGATCTGATCCCAGGATAGCAATTCATCGGAGGTGATGTGGAAAGGATGGCCAATGGCTTGCTGATGGCCGAGCAAGCCCACAAAACCAACCGCGAAGTCGCTGGCATGGGTGATGGTCCACAGGGTGGTTCCCTCTCCATGGGAAATCACCGGCAGTCCTTTCTTAATTCGATCCACAACTGTGTATTCCTTCCAGCCCGCGATGGGTACCGGGATCACCGTGTCGTAGGTGAGGGAGGGGCGGATGATCGTCATTGGAAAGTCTTCTTCCCGGTAAGCTTTTACCAATAGATCCTCACAGGCGATTTTGTCCCGGGAGTACTGCCAATGCGGATTTTTTAAGGGAGTAGACTCCGTGACCCTAGCGTGAAGCAGGGGTTTTTGATAGCATGAAGCTGAGCTGATGAATACATATTGATCCGTCTTCTGTTCAAAAAGATGGATGTCGCGTTCAATATCATCCGGATGAAAGGCGATGAAATTGGCCACCGCATCAAACGTCATGTTCTTCAGCACCTTCCTCATTTGGTCGAGGTCGTTGATATCTCCCGTCAGTCGGTGGATTCCCTCTGGAAGGTCATCTTTTGACTGACCTCGCGTCAGAACATAAACCTCGTGCCCCTGCTCCAGCGCCAAACGGCTGCAGGACGAGGATATATTACCGTTCCCACCAATAAAAAGTAGCTTCATCTTTGATCATTCGTGTGTCATCAGAAATTTAGTGAGTGCGGTCAGGTCTTTCCAAAGTTTCCACCCGGAAATTGCTAATTTCAGCCGTAATTAAAAGTTCTCTACCCATGCCAATCAGAAGAATTTGTCGCGCTTGTACGATCGCTATTGCTTGCTTTCTAACTCTCCATAACTCTGTGCATGCGCAAAAGCCTGTTTTTACTGCAATGGACGTTTTCGAGCTGCAGTGGGTGTCCGATCCGCAGATCTCACCCTCTGGGGACCAAATCGCTTATCTGAGAAATCGGATGGATGTCATGAAGGACCGAAGGGTGCGAAGCATTTGGCTGATGAATGCAGACGGTTCCGGGCATCGCAAACTGACTTCCTTTGATGGAAATGAGTCCTCTCCTCGTTGGTCTCCAGATGGCTCTCGACTCGCCTTTACCACCTCTGATGACGATGGCAATGGATCGGAGATTTACGTCTTCTGGACCAAGAGTGGCCAATTGGCCCGGCTCTCGCAGCTCGATCGATCGCCTGGAGGATTGAGTTGGTCTCCGAATGGTCAGTGGATCGCTTTCTCGAAGCTGGTGCCGGAGGCTCGACCTACCTTAGCGAAAGCGCCTAAAAAGCCGAAGGGTGCTGTATGGGCGGATCCTCCTCGCGTAGAAACACGCGTTCGCCACGAGCGAGATGGTTCGGGCTTCATTGAGCCAGGCTACAGACATTATTTCATCATGCCGGCGGATGGTGGTGCTCCCAGGCAGGTAACGAGTGGCAATTATCAGCATGGAGGGACTCCCGTGTGGAGTGCCGATGGCGAAAGTCTCATCTTTTCAGCCAATCGGAATGACGATTGGGAGTACGACTATCGCAATAGTGAAATCTACTCTGTTAATATCATGAATGGAAAAGTACAGGCCCTTACCGAGCGTCAAGGTCCTGATGCTTCGCCCGCCATTTCCCCAGATGGCAAGACGATTGCCTACTTGAGCTACGAAGACAAAGTCCAGACTTACCAGTTATCGGAACTGCGAACGATGGGCATCGACGGTTCTAAGAAGCGGACCATTGCATTGGAGCTGGACCGGCAAGTAAGCGCGATCCGCTGGGATAAGGACGGGCGCGGACTTTATTTTATGTATGATTCAGAGGGGAACACCAAGATCGGTCACGTGACGACCGGAGGTAAATTCACGCTGGTTGCTGAAAATGTCGGTGGAGTTAGTGTGGCACGACCTTATGGTGGAGGCAGTTACTCGGTCTCCGATGACGACGTCATTGCCCACAATGTCACCACGCCCAATTATCCGGCGGATCTAGCCCTGTCCAAGGTCAGTACTTCGACTCGACGGCTGACCCAGCTCAATGCGAGCTTACTAGACCATCGCGAGTTGGGAGCCACTGAAGAGATATGGTATGAGTCTTCATTTGACGGCCGACGCATCCAGGGATGGATCACAAAGCCACCCTTCTATGATGCGTCTAGAAAATACCCCCTGGTGGTGGAGAACCACGGCGGACCCATTTCAAATTATGGAGATCGCTTTAGTCCTGAAGTACAATTGTATGCTTCGGCGGGCTATGTGGTTTTTTACCCTAACCCTCGGGGAAGTACCAGCTACGGTGAAGAATTTGGCAACCTGTTGTATCACAACTATCCCGGTCAGGACTATGACGACGTGATGTCCGGTGTGGATGCGCTAGTAGAGCAAGGTATCGTGAGCGAAGACAGCCTTTTTGTGACGGGAGGGAGCGCAGGTGGGATCATGACAGCTTGGATTGTCGGAAACACGGACCGCTTCCGTGCTGCAGCCGTGATCAAGCCGGTAATGAATTGGTACAGTAAGACGCTGGTGGCTGACAACTGGTACGGCTACTACAACTATAGATATCCGGGTCTACCTTGGGAAAACCCAGATATCTACATGAAGTTTTCGCCGATCTCCGTCGTCGGTAACGTTACAACACCCACCCTGGTGATGGTAGGTACGTCTGACTTACGAACACCATTATCCGAAGCCAAGCAGATGTACCATGCGCTGAAATGGCGTAAGGTCGAGACGGCCCTGGTCGAGATGCCCGGTGC
>JBCCXG010000323.1:0-7076 GCA_039191945.1 Bacteroidota bacterium | reverse complement strand
CTAAGAAGGCACCAATGACTGCCAAGGGTATGGAAAACAACACCACGAGCGGATAATAAAACGAGTTGTATAGCGCGGCTAGGATCAAATAGACCAGGAAAATGGATATCACAAAAGCGCCGATCATGCTGGTCAGCCCCTCTCGGGTCCGCTTCGTGGCCCCTCCGTAAATTAACGTGAGCCCCTCGTTGAGGTCCATCTGCTCAATGGCGTTGCTAAATGATCGGCCGACAGATCCGCCGGGTCTGCCCACCACCTGGGATTTGATGGTGACGGAGCGTCCCCGATTGGTTCGCTCGAGATAGTCGGGTGCTTGCTCTTCTTCGATGCTTGCCAGCTGTTGTAGCGGTACATGTTGGCCTTTGTCGTTCAGTAATGTCATTCTACCAAGGTCGCTGGCATCTTCTCGTGCGGCGGATTCGAACTGAACGTTGATGGGAATTCGCTTGCCTTCGCCGGCAAGCCGGAATTCTTTATGACCGTTGATAGCCACCCGAACCGTCTGGCCCGCTTGTACAAGGGAAATGCCGAGTGCCTCCGCCCGCTGTCGACTGGGCGTCACTTGTAGGGTACTTATTCCTTCGTGAAGGGAGCTTTGGACTTCAATCGTACCGGGTACTGAATCGAGTAATGCGGCGAGATGAGCGCCTGCCTCAAAGACGTCCTCTGCATTCTGTCCCTGCACGGTGACCTGGACTGCGTCGTCATCCCTAAGCCCGATGATGTTGATCTCAATTGGACGGGCCTCTAGGCCCGGAATTTCTTCAATGAGTTGATATTTGATGTGTCGGGCAAACTGACTGGTTGGAAAGTCTCGGGCCTCCCGATCGACTAGTCGGACAAACAGCTCAGCCAAATTTTCGGTATTGGTGGAGATCCGGCCACTGCTCGTCGTACCGACCGTGGTAAAGACGGTCTGCACGAAAGGGTAGGAGAGTAGTATCTCTTCGGCGCGCCGAGTCAGCCGGTCCATTTCAGGCAGTGGTGTGCCGTTGCTACTTTTAAGTTCAATGATGAATTCAGAACGATCACCGGCCTTGGTAAATTCTACACCGATCAAACCCGCTGGTATTAACAATCCAGCCCCAGCCAGTAGTATCGAAGTGCTCAGAAAGACCACCCACTTCCATTTGAACGACCACGTTAAGATCAAGGCCAGTTCGTTAGCCACGTGTGAGAGTCCTTGTTCGACCTTCTCCAGAGGTTTGATGGGTTGCTTATCTCCTTTGAATTTCTTGTGAATCCTGGAGGCCAGATAAGGCACCAGTGTGAAGGATACCAGTAGACTCATCAGGGTGGAGCTGATGATCACAACCGAGAACTGCCGGAGTAGATCGGATACCATACCTGTTGTGAAAACGATGGGAAGGAAGACCACCACGTCGATGAGCGTGATAGATATGGCGGCAAACCCAATTTCCATTCGCCCGTCCAAAGCAGCCTTCTCGGCCTTTTTACCCATCATCAAATGTCGGTGGATGTTTTCTATCACCACAATCGAGTCGTCCACCAGTATGCCAATGGCGAGTGACAGACCTAGTAGGGTCAGTAGATTCAACGAATAACCCAGGAGCGACATAACGATGAAGGTGGAAACAATCGATGTCGGAATAGACACGAAAACGATGAAAGCGTTCCGCAAACTGTGTAGGAACAGAATCATCACTAGTGAGACCAGAACCACGGCAAGTCCCAGGTCTTCAATCACCCCGTTGGCAGCTTTCAGCGTGAACTCACTGGTGTCCTGAGCGACTTCGAAGCGTAGACCCAGGTGTGATAATTGGTCCTCTATCTTCGTCAGTTGTGCCATCACGAAGGCGCTGACTTCTACGGCGTTGGCATCGCCCTGCTTGAGGATGTCAATGCCCACAGAGGGCTCACCATCCAGACGACTGATGATCGTCGGCCGGGCCAGGGCATTTCGCACCTGTGCCACGTCCCGAAGTCTTACCTGGATGCCGTATTCTTCCCGCTCAAAGATGATTAATTCCTGAAGTTCTTCTATGCTCCGAACGTTCGCATCAAAGACTACCGGTTGCGATGAATTGCCCTGGATTGCTCCTCCCGGGATCTGGACATTGTTGGTGCCTATAGCCTGCAAAACCTGGAGGATGGTTGTGTTTGTTGCTGCTAATCGATTGGGAGCGACTATAACTTGCACCTCCTCTTGTGCGGAACCCAGCAACCGGACATCTGCGACACCGGCGATCTGAGAAATAGATGGGACCACCAAATCCCGGCAAAGGTCGCCGAGGGTTTGCGCATCGACATCGGCAAAGACGCCCAACCTAATGATGGGTAGATCGTCGAAATCAAATCGTGTAAGGACCGGGTACTCCGCACCTGCGGGCAAGTCACGGACGGTACCGATGATCTTTCGGTTGGCTTCGTTGAGTAGCGCCTCTACGTCAATACCTGCGACCAGTTCCAACTTCACCAGGGAGAAATTATCCCTTGAGGTACTTGTAATGATGTCTACACTACCCAGGCTGCTAAGTGCGTCTTCAATCGGGATGGTCACCTCATCTTCGACTTGATTGGCGGTCGCCCCGGGATAAATCGTTACTACGGTGATAACCGGAGGGTTGAATTTTGGAACGAGCTCGTAGTTGAGCAGAAAATAGGAATAGATCCCAAGCCCCATCGCCAGAATCAAGCACACGCCAACGAGCACTGGCCTATTGATTGCGCCTCGTGTGATGTTCATTGCGTGATAATTCTTAAACTATCTCCTGGATGCACCAGGTGGCCACCCTCCAAAATGACCTGCTCACCCGCGGTAAGCCCCGCCAATACCCTAACGGATCCGCCGATTTCTTCATTGATCGTTATCGAGCGTCGTTCCGCACGATTTCCGTTCGCGACCATAACAAAGTTTTGTGAGGATGACTTTCTCAAGGCTTGGATCGGTAGGAATAGGGCGGTATCGGTATTGACCTCAATAGCCACGTCTACCCATCTGCCGGCGTACAAAGCCTCGATTGGATCGAAGGCAACCTCAAGAGGTACTTTCCCCATTTGGTTGGGCTTGACACCTACGGCTGAGACGCTGGCACGGGTTTCAAATACCCGTTGGAAGTCCATCAAGTTCACATTTTCGCCCAGTTGGAGATAAGGTCGGTATCTTTCTTGAATACCTGTTTTGATAATGTTGAAGGGGCCACCCACGATCTCACAAATGGGGCGACCTGGCCCAATTAGTGCGCCTTCTGAGGTGAAGACTTGATTGACTGTGCCGGATACAGTTGCTCTTATTCGAGCGTCTGCGAGGCGTCGTCGCGCCAACGCCATTTGGGTCTCACTTGCGGCGACCTTTAGTGCGTATTGCTCCAACTGCTGTCCAGTCACGGCGCTCACTGCAGCCATGGATTTGAGCCGTTCATGGTCCTTTTTGTCTTGCTCGTAGGCTGCCTCGGCCAATGTGAGCTGCTGCCTTAGGTAGAAATCGTCGATGATGGCGATCAGCTGCCCTTTTTTGACGTCAGTCCCAGGCTTCACCGTCAGGCGTAGGACCTCGCCTGAGACCATGGGTGTAATGAATACTTCGTTGGTGCCGACTACTCTTCCGGATACACTGATGGTGGATTGGAGGGTACGCGGCTCCAGAGTGGCGACTCGAACGGGTACCGCAGGTAAAGATCGCTCCGCTCGAGAAATGATGAGCTCCTTGTACTCCTTATTCTGAAAGAGGGTGTAACCCACCCAAATGGCGAGCAAGACCAAGACAAGCACTCTGAAACTATTCTTCATTGGCAAGGATGCTTTCGGCCAGTAGGCCCTGAGCTTTGAGTACGGCAATCTCGATAAGTCGGATCTCTAACAAATGCTGATTGATTTTCTGCTGAGAAGCGCTGACATCCGATTGACTCTGCAAAAGCTCGCTTATGCCAATCAGTTGCTGTTCGAATCGTCTCTGCTGCAGATCCAATTCACCCGTGAGCTGTTGCAACCAATCCTCTTCCAACAATAGATTGCTCCGCTCAAATTGTAAGTCGCTTTGAAGTCTCTGTAGCTGTAGCAATTCACCTTCGCTCAGTCTTTGCCGTTGTAACTCGAGCAAGGAAGCCTCTAACTTCAGTTTTTGCGTCTCACGATGCAACTTCTCTCCGTTGTAGATGGGCACTGACAGCTGGAGGCCCAGCGTACTAAGGTTGTTCCAAAACCCATCGCCTATGACATTGATCGAGGGGCTTTGAGATTGCAAAAATAAGTGGCCAAATACATCGAGCGTAGGTACTCCGGACAGGCGAGTCGCCTTTTGCTGCAGCTCGTTGAGACTCACCGCATAGTTGAGCGTCTTGGCCTGTGGCGACACCACAATTTCGGTGCTCGGAGTGGGCGCCAACAATGGTGCTTCAAGACTGGTCAATAGATTGGTCTCGACGTCTAGTGGCAATTTACAAAGCTGACGAAGCCGGCGCAGAAGCAAAGCACGGTTGTCTGCAACTTGTTGGTCTCGGATGGCCAGCGCACGGATTTCCTTTGATAGACGGGCCGAGTCAAAGGGTGTGGCCATCTGGTTGCTAATTTGCCGACGGACAATGGCCATCAGTTGGTTGAGCCGCTCAACGTTGAATGCGATGATTGCTTGGTTGGATTGCACCCATTTCAGCCGGTAATAGGTTTCCGCAACTTCGGTCGCCACCTCATTCTTTTTCTCATCAAATCGACTGTTGGATAGATTTGCCAACTCATTTTTGCCCACCTCTCGGCCAAAGAATCTTACGTCAAAAATGCGTTGTCTTAGTGACAGGTCTGCAGTCAGATTGTGCTTTAGGCCCAATTCTACCGGATAGTTCTGGACGCCCGTGCCTCCACTGATGATCGACCCTTCTTCTCCTGTGAAGATGTACTGGGGTACTTCCAGTAAATAGTTAAAGTAACTACTGGTAAAGTTGATCTGCGGTAACAACTCAGAGGTGGGGTCTCCAAGCTCTAATTCGGTCAATTCCGCCTCATAATTGGCTATTGCGAGCTCATAGTTGCCCTCAAGCGCCCCTTGCATGAGGGTTTTCAAATCCCATGCATCAGTCGACTGCCCCCTCAGTCCGGTGGTCAGGGCTGCTAAACCAATGCAAAGGATCATTTTCATTTAGCGAATAGTTTCTTCAAGGATGGGAACAAAGCTGTAGAGTTTTTCATGTGCTCCTCGTAGCCGGGCTTGTTTTTCAAACTTCTTCTGTCCATCATAGGAACGCTTGCAAAGACAAATAAGATCACCATGGCGATCCATCCAATGGCTGTCCACCAGAGGCCACTATCAGGGATCATAAACAGCCATAAACCAAACCAAAAGGTGATCTCCCCGAAGTAATTGGGGTGGCGAGAGTAGCGCCACAAACCTGAGGTCATGATGCTTCCTTTCGGGGCGGTCTTTTTGAAGACACGCATTTGCTCATCCGCAACTAGTTCAATGACGGTGCCTAGGATCGTAATGGCGAGTCCCAAGTAATCCCAGATACCTATCGGACCACCCATATTGAAGGCAAAAAACATTGGCAGACAGCCGAGATAAACGATCAGGGTAGGGAACAAGTGGATCCCAGAAAAGCTAACCAACCAGTACCACTTGCCACTTTGTTCTGCCAGCTCCTCGTATCTGAAATCTTCGTGATGCAAACCCGGCCAGCTACGTATCCAATTGACCGTCAGCCGAATCCCCCAGAACATGGTACCAGCTAATACAAAGTACGACCTGACATCATTGCCGTCCGTGAAGTACCCCATCAAATAAACCGCGATGATCGGCGGAGCGACGCTCCAAAAGGGGTCATACATGCTGCTGTTCTTGAGGGCAACGCTAAAGATGAAAATCACCACAGTGGCGCTAATGTCTGCCAACAACACGTCGAGGTAAAGGTCGCCTGTCGCAAACATAAAGTAGATTCTAGCGGCCAAAAATGCGAGCGCGTAACCAACAAGGACGATCAGTAGAGACTTGGATTTTGATACTTTCATAGTGGGCTTAATGTGATACCTTTAGGCGAATTTATAAGGTGAATGGCAGACTTTAAGATCCCTCCGATCTCAACCTTGGCGGGAACAACTATTGGCAATTATATTAAAGTCCTCGGTAAGGGTAAAGTACAAAAATCATATTATTTAAAGGTTGTCTTGACCTTCGTCGTACTGCTGATTGCTGCGCCTTTTCACTGGTGGGAGCGTCTAAGATTTGGGCTCTTTCCACCGAAGACAGATGTCAAACCTCCTGTATTCATTTTGGGTCATTGGCGTTCGGGTACCACGTTTCTTCACAATGTCTTGTGCCAGGATCCGAGGGCAGGTTACGTCTCGACCTATCACGGATGCTTCCCCCACAACCTGGCAAGCAAGCTCGTTTTCAAGACTTTTATGAAGGTCAGCATGCCCGATCGGCGACCCGCAGACCGGGTGAAGTTACATGTGGATTTCCCGCAAGAGGATGAGTTTGCTCTTGGCAACTTACTGCACGTGAGCTACTACAACTTCTTTTATTTTCCTAGGGAATATTCCACCTTCTATAAGGAAGCAGTGGCATTGCAACTGAACAAAAAGGACCTTGAAGATTGGCAAGCCTCTTATCGGTCCTTGATTGAGAGAGCGCTTTGGAATACGAACGGCTCGAGGGCGGTGGTTAAGAATCCAGTAAATACTGGCAGAATCCGTGCCCTGCTCCAACTCTATCCAGAGGCAAAGTTCATTTATATCTATCGCAATCCGATCACCGTCTTTCTGTCGACATTTAAGTTTTTCGACGAACTCTTTCCTACCCTCTGGTTTCAGGAGGTCGATCGACGGTTTTTGGAGGATATGATCCTCGATGTATTCGTTCGACTCATGGAGGATTACGAAGCGCAAAAGGACCTCATACCTGAAGGTAACCTGGTGGAGCTAAAGTTTGAGGACTTTGATGGTGCGCCGCTTGCTACCCTGGAAAACCTGTATCGCGAGCTGCTTCAGGAAGACTTTGAACCGTGTAGAGCGCCCATGGAGCAATACATTGAAAGTCAGCGATCACATCGCATGAATCGGTACAAGATTCCCAAGGAGCTCCTGGATCGTATTGAGAAAGAGTGGGGGGCATACATCACAGCACG
>JBCCXG010000322.1:0-7089 GCA_039191945.1 Bacteroidota bacterium | reverse complement strand
TATAGTCCCGGTCAAGTGGTGGTATCTACAGGTGCTAAACAATCCCTTTTCAATGTTGCGATGGTGGTGCTAAATCCGGGAGACGAAGTTATTCTACCGGCGCCGTATTGGGTGAGCTACAGTGACATCGTAAAGTTGGCAGAAGGGGTCCCTGTGGAGGTATCCACAAGTATTGATACCGATTTTAAAATGACACCGGAACAACTTGAAAAGGCCATTACACCAAAGACGAATATGGTTGCTAGTATGACGTCAAGCCAAAGTTTCTTGAACATTTCTTATGAGTTAGTCAGGCGAATTAAAAATCAAATTAATTTACCCGCAATTAATGCGTATTCAGTCAATGGTGCTAGCCCGCAATTAGTATAATAACATTTATTATTGAAATTACGCAATTATCCCTCACCGCGCTGATTTGGTGGAAGAATATTCGTTGAATGGCAAGAAAACGTAGACCAACCAGAACTGAACTACGAGAGGGTATCCTCCAGGGAGACCGAATTGTCCTCAGCAAAGCCATCACCATTATTGAGAGTCAGCACCCTGAGGACCAAGCGTTAGGCGCTTCTCTATTGGATGATTTACTACCGCATACCGGAGGAAGTATACGCATAGGCGTCACTGGGGTTCCGGGTGTGGGCAAAAGTACCTTCATCGAGGCCTTTGGTATGTTCCTCTCCCAGCATGGCAAAAAGGTGGCCGTATTGTCCATAGACCCGTCAAGCACCATCAGTAGTGGTAGTATCCTGGGCGATAAATCAAGGATGACCGAATTGGCCCAAGCACGCAACGCCTACATACGCCCGAGTCCGACAGGCATGAGTCTAGGCGGGGTGGCGCATGCGACGCGAGAGACCATACTATTGTGTGAAGCAGCAGGCTACGATACAACCATCGTCGAGACCGTTGGTGTCGGACAGTCCGAAACTATGGTCAAAGAGATGGTGGACTTTTTCCTACTGCTGATGCTCGCCGGGGGTGGCGATGAACTACAAGGCATCAAGAGAGGCATCATGGAAATGGCCGACGCACTGGTCATCAACAAGGCGGATGGCCAGAACGTAGACCCCGCCAAACATGCAGCGGAGGCTTACCGAGGAGCGCTGCACCTCTTTCCGCCGAAAGAAAGTGGTTGGACCGTGCCCGTCTCCACCTGCTCCTCGCTTGAAGGTCGAGACATCGAGACCATTTGGCAAAGCATTTTGGAGTACGTGGATACCACTCAGGGCAATGGCTACTTTTCCCTGAATCGAAATGAACAGGTGCTCAGCTGGTTCAAGGATGCCGCTAGACAGAGGATCATCGACGAGCTCTTGGGCGATCGCACCATCCATCAATCGTTGGGTCAGCTCGAGCAGCGGGTCGCTGATCGGCAGCTTTCCGTGCGCGGCGCCCTATCCATGATTACCAAGGAAGCCTGGCTACAACACTAGCCAGGACCTATGCGGCAGTCTCTTTGTTCTTTTTGTCCAATTCTTTCCCTAACTCAAGGATTTTCTTATCCACAGCTTCAATATTGTCCATCAAGGTGGTCATCCGCTTCGTGGTCAGAAAGCGCTTAGAAATGGTCCCGTTCTTCTTAAACTCGTGAAATAAAGTGTCTCCCAACTTCGACTGCAGCTCCGTCTTCTCGACAGAGAGGGACTTGATCTCTTTGTGGCCCTCATATTGGTCAATGTAGTTTTGGACAATGGCCGAAGCCTGCTCAAACTTCTCAGCTCCAGCCTCATACAACTGTTCTGCTTTATCTTTTACCTCTTCGAGTACCTCCTGCGACATCTTTTTGAATGCCCTGGCCCCTTCCGTGATGTTCTCCTCGATGTCATTCAGAAATTCGCTAAATCTTGACATGGTTTCAATTGGTTTTAGTGGTTTTACAATTTACGATGTACTTCGCAAGTATTGAACGAAAACCAACCGTCAAGGCTGGTGAAACCACCATATTTTTTCAAGTGAAAGAACAGTCTTTTGCGAATGAGAGCTCGTCACCCAACCTAAAAATTCAGCAGCAACTATTCCAAGCCAATGAAGGTGGTCACACTACCTCTCGGTGCGTCATAGATAATCTTCCCATCCTCCAACTCGTAAGTCCCTACGGGTTCGTAGCTTTCGCTACCATCAACAGTGGTACGATAGGCTACGAATCTCCGATAATCAGATCCACTGACCTCAATAGCGAATGGAAGCCCCCAAATGAAGACGTTACTTTCCACTACAAAAGCATCCGGATGACCGATTTCCCCACCGGCAAAGGCGATGATATTAGCCTGAGGGTTGGCCAACATCGTCCGTGCGACCGACATACCCCGACGACCAGCTTGGGTCAATTGTTTGTACACGTAGTAGCCAGTAGTCAATACATAGGATCCATCCTTACTCACCACAATGCCATTTCCTAATTGGTCGCCACCAATCCATTCTTCAGGATCCTGTATTCCCGCCCACGGGATGATGGCATTGACCTGGGCCACGTAGAGATGCTCATGGATCATTCGGAAAAATCTGGTGCCCATATCACCCCAGGCCATGGAAGTGATCCAGGTCCTTAGGTCAGGCCGTTTTGACCGAACAAGCTGCGTAGTTAAACCATTGGCATTTGCGTAGCTCAGTTTACCATAGTCGCCGTTGATAAAGCCGTGCGTAGTCAAAAGCCCCAAACGATCGATTGCGTCACTATTGGCCAAGGCCGTCGCGTATCCCCAATTGTAAAACCTCGTCCAGTTGGACGGTTCACCATTGGTCACAGACAAACCTTGGACTCCTCTCTCATCGATGGCCTTGGCGATGGTCATCACCATGTCATTGACCAGTTCGGGTCGCCAATACATATTGTAGTCAAACTTCTCCAAGCGCTGAGTACCTGTATCAAAATTCCATCGATAGAAGTCTTCTCCCTCGTTGTGGATAGACAAGTAGCGAACATTGAGATCCTGAGCCTTGAGGTAGTCGCACCAGTCGAGCATGTAATCGATCAGCGGCTCTTTCATGGCTGGGTTGAAGTCGCGCCCGCCGATGGAGTCTTGCAATGTGGCCCAATGCGGCGGTCCGTACAGTGTAGTGATGATCTCCAGCTCCTTCCCGACCGCACGTTTCAGCTTCGCCCCTTCCTTCGCAAAATAGAGCATGTTGGTCTGTGTACGCTCATGATCAAATGCACTTTGGGGCGACGCCTGATGCCATGGATCCAAAAACATCTTGATGATATCCACATCGAGGCCTTCACTGCCGAATACCCATTTGATGATTTCTTGCTTCGTCTCCTGACTCAGACGGCTAAAACCACCATAATCTTGCCGGTACGCATCGTAGTCGCGTGTCTGACAGGTTTCCACGTAATTGAACCCAAATCCATCCCAACGCTGTAGGGTATCGGCAAAATCTACTGCAGCTGGGACGTGCTCGAGGGGTATCGTTTGCGAAAACAGCGAACTGAACAAACACGTCGTCAGGATCACAAAAAGCGTCTTCATCATCAGGTTAAGAGATTTTTTTTAGAACAATGCTAGTGTAGACAGGTCAAGGAGCTGACCTGTGGTATCGTGCTTTTTAAGATCCGATATGGCGCTGATCTTTGGAACGTTTTCGCGATAAGACGACAAGCGCAACAAGGTTCATAACGGCTGCAAGTGCCCATGCATACTGGATGTATTGTTTCCCATCTTGCGCGTAGTTGACCGCTACACTCATGGCCACTAGGATATCTAGCACCAATATTGATTGCTTAAAGGAAGTATTTGTTTTTGGATTGAGGGTAAATAGAAAACCGAACAGATTGAGAGAACTCGCCATAAATTGTATAATCGCAAACCCAAGTTTGTCGTTGCCTAGCAATTCAAATCCCCCGACAAAGAAAAGTAGCGCATTGAGCAGGTAGCTTATCCTTATGATTCGATTTCTTCTCGCCTGATTCATGGTTTTACCCTGGCTACGCCATTACTGCGACCATTTGTAGCACATGCCTGGCGAGGCCTTCGTCCCCACTTAAAGATACGCCTTGGGTCACTGCTTCGGGTCTGATGTTTTTGGAAAATAGCTTCCAGGCCAAATCCGGATCCAATGTGATCGTCGCTGCCGGAGTAGAACGCGGCGATGTAAAGAGTTCCCAACTGGCGTCCGTCTTCTCCATGTACCAAGTACCAGCCGTATCTATGGTGACGCTTATGCTAGTGCCCAATGGAGCCTCAACCGATCGAAACGTATGTGGCAGGCCTCGCAGGTATGTGTCCATGAACGGAACGAAAAACTCCGATCCCATGATGCCGGGTAGCCCTGCAGCATCTCGTATCTGCTGCTGATGATGCCACTTTTCGGAATACTCTCTGGCCAGATGCATCCAATTGAGACTCTCCTCCTCACCAGCCCAGTCCACAGCAAATACGGCCGTGGCCATGGGATCCAAAGACGAGTAGTAGTCACAGGTAGCAGGTCCGGTCACTTCATGCAAAAAAGTCAGCACTTTAGGGCTCACCCTTTTCATAGCGCTCACCCAGGTGGCGTTCAGTTCATTGAGCCAACCGACCAGGTCATCATAGCCTTCAATGTCTGGAGGTGCTTCTCCAAAGTACCCGTCTCTTTGCATCGATAGGGCTCGCAGGTTCCCATCCAATAGGTGTGCGACCACATCCTTCACCAGCCAGGTACCTGCGACGGTCGGCAACTCCCACTCCACAGGCTGCATTTCCGCCAGCAGCGTTTGTAGCGCATGGTCCAAAGGGCGAAATAGAGACCTCGTGTCGATGATTGGTAGGGCTCCCATCAGCTAAAACTATCCGGCGCAAGGTAACGAAGTCGTCTTTGTACCTGGCTATCTTCTTGCAGTACTTGAGGCAACATTGAGAGGTCAATCTGGATGTTGTAGTCGTGGAAGTCACACATCAGCGTAATCATGTTAAGAATAACCAGAGCTTCCGCCGGATCAGCAGCGCCATACAAAGCCGAAAGTAGACCCTGACTGGGATCTTCGCTCCTGGTGATCCCTAAGAATTGGGCTGCCCGCGCCCGGTTGAGCGGTTCATCATCCGTTGCCGCCACGTCAGCAATGCCCGCTGCCAGTGGTAAAGCCTCTCGTTCGAAAGCACTGCAAACCGTCAGCGCCCAGTACCGCATCCAGGGATCGGGGGAGGACAGTGCCTTTTCCAATTCATCTTTCACCTCTTCAAAAGGTCGCAACTGACAATTGGCCAGGTCAATGTAGCCACCGATCTTTTGCTTGTTCTCAGATCCAAATTGCGTCGGGTGGGTAAAAGCCTCATTGATCAACACATGCTCTGGGAAGAAGGACAAGTCAGGCAAGCTTTTGACACGCTGTGTGAGCGCGTCGCGTAGATCCACTAAAACTTCCTGATGCTCTGGTGATTCTGCTAAGTTGATGGTTTCGTACGGATCCTGCTCGAGATCAAACAACTGCTCAGCAGTCCTGGGTTGGAAGAAAGCGGATTGCACATCATTGAGTTGCTTCGTTTGATACAAATCCCACCACTGTCGATAGGCCTTTTGGCGGTAGCGGTACTGATTCATGAGGCCATCCACGTTGAACGGCTGATAATTTCTAAGGTATTTGTACCTCCCCTTTCGGATCGATCGTACGAGATCATACTTTTCATCAAACCGATCGGCATAAGCGAAGGTCTCTTCCCGACGGTTCACCTGATCCCAATCCATCTTGGGGCCGAGGAAGGGCTTCCCATCCATGCCAATGGGAACGTCCAAACCTACCAGGTTCAGCACCGTCGCGGCAAAGTCCACAAAGCTGACGAAGGTGGCATTCTCCGAGCCAGGCGCACGATCGGCCCAGTCTCGATAAGCCGGAGGTAGCGAAACAATCAATGGGATGTGCAGACCTGATTCATAAATGTATCCCTTACTGCCGGGCAGTACGCCCCCATGGTCTCCGAAATAGAAAATGACGGTGCTATCGCGCAATCCCGCTTCATCCAGCTCTGCAAGCACATCGCCCACATGGTCATCCATTTGGATGATCTTGTCACGGTAATAGGCATTGGTATACCGAAATAAGTCGGTCTGCGGATGATTGGGAAAAACAAATATCTCCGAAGGATCGGACTGCGTCTGCACCGAGTCCATGACTTCTTGCGAAAAATGTAGTCGCCCTTCGTGGGTCACCGTCGTATTGATCATGTAAAAGAAGGGTTGGCCGGGTGCTCGATTTTTCCAGGTGGCCTCACGGGAAGACTCGTGCCAGACCTCACCGTCCTTTTGAAAATTGTAATCCTCCTTGACGTTATTCGCCGTGTAGTAGCCGACTTCTCTCAAATAATTCGGCAGGAAGTCTAGCCCCTCTGGCAGAGGCACCGGATTCAATTTCCGATGGTATTGGGAGCCCACACGTGGACCGTAGCAACCGGAGATCAAGGTGGACCGAGCCACACTACAAACCGGAGCATTCGAAAAGGCACGCGTGTACTTGATCCCTCTCGCGGCCAACTTGGCGAGGTTCGGTGTTTCGACACCGTTCTCATCAAAGAGCTTCAAATAGTGTTTGGAGTTATCTTCCGACGTCATCCACACAATATTGGGGGGCGGTAGTTCTTTCTCGGCGTCGCACCCCATGAGCAAGGCGCAGAGCAGCATAAAAGTCAAGGCAGGTTTACGCATAGCATGTCAGTTTTTTGTAAGAATGAGGAGCCAATCATTGCCCTCTCCACTTGATGGTGGAGCAAAGGCTTGAATACCGGAATTCGTAAAAGTACCCGCTTGGATTTTTATACCCTCGCGAGGATCAAACCACTCGCTGACAAAGGTGTCTCCTCTTAATTTGCTCATCACCAAGTGGACCTCCTGACCCACGGACAAATAGACTACCGCACGGTCGCCCGCTGGTGTCATCACTGCCCTGATGTGCTCCCTTCCTGAAGGATTAGCACCGTACACGAGACTCTGATCCGGTCGCTGCTCCCAAAGTTTCGTCTCGCTCACCAGTTGATGCAAGTGTCGGATTTGATTGGCCCCAGGGCGCTCTAGCGATTCCTTCCAATCATAAAGGCACGGAATCGCCACAGGTCCCCTTTTTTTGAACATCTGCCAGACGGCGTTATTCCCGTAGGTAAACCCAGCTGCACCAGAGAGCAT
>JBCCXG010000321.1:0-7107 GCA_039191945.1 Bacteroidota bacterium | reverse complement strand
GTCATCGGCTCTACGGGTATCTTCAGCATCGGCAACATGGAGCTCTCATAAGATCCATAGTTACCATGACTCATCTGATCCATGGGCGTGTATGCTCCAGCATCCGCATCGAACTGGTAGTCAGATATAGCGACCAAGCGGGAGAAAATTTTAAAATTGGTGGCTTCGGAGGGCTTTCTAAATGTCTTATCTGGCACGAAAGCTGGAAAGTGCAAGATTACCTGGCCTCTTCTCGACCCGGCCTTCACGTAATACTTTGCCCCGAAAATCTCCTTATAGGGCGCCGTCGTATTGAACTCAAAACCATTCAAAAGATGACCGTGCTTACTCGGAATGAGCGGACGCTGCCCAGTCTGTCCATCCTCGTGCTTGGCAAGGTTCCTGAATTGCGCAGTCAGCCTGCCTGAGACGTAAGTTTCGCAGATTTCGGACATGCCAGGAGACAAAGAGTTTCGAAGTGCTTTGGCCATCATCGACGCAATGCCAAATTCCTTTTGATTCTCTCTTAATTCAGAATAGGCGGCGTCGGTTTTTATCTGCTGAGCGGAGGGCCCGCCCTTACGGGCAACGATAGTATGATCAATTCCCTTGATCTTGTACGCACGGTAGCCTTTTGGCACGATGGTCTTCTGCACCAGCAACTCTGGTTTCTTCATGGTTAGGTAGTCGGTTTAGGTTGGTTAGGGACACTTTTTGAAATATAACGAAACCTATAAACCTGACCAAAGCATGTTGATGAATTTATTGAGAAAACCCTATTTTTTCAGCTGATTACGAGTCAGTTAGGATGCATCTTTATGACCAAAAGGACAAAAGCCGTTTGGTACTATTAAAGGTTAATTGTATTATTTAAATTATTTTTTGTGTTATACTAATGGGATTTCACACGCTGAGCACGCCGACGATATAAAAGTGATCTTCCCGGGTCAAGCAAAATGACTTAAATTGCCAAGGAGATATGATAAGCTACAAAGAGAATCTAAGATACGATATACCTGCGTCCATCGTGGTCTTCCTGGTCGCGCTTCCGCTATGCTTAGGCATTGCTTTGGCGTCTGGAGCACCACTTTTCTCCGGGTTAATCGCGGGAATAAGTGGTGGTATTGTGGTGGGGTTCCTGAGTGGAAGTCAGCTCAGTGTCAGCGGACCAGCCGCAGGACTCACAGTGATTGTGCTGAGCGCCATTGAACGCCTTGGCGCCTATGAGACCTTTCTCATGGCGGTAGTCCTTGGTGGACTGTTTCAATTTATCCTGGGCTCTGTCAAGGCGGGAATCATCGGACATTTCTTCCCATCAGCAGTCATCAAAGGCATGCTTTCTGCCATTGGATTGATACTGATCCTTAAGCAAATACCTCATGCCCTGGGTGATGACCAGGATTACGAGGGAGACGATGCCTTCTGGCAGCCTGATGGTGAAAATACATTTACCGAGATTGTCCTAGCCGTGCAAAACATTGATCCTGGTGCCCTCATCATTGCTCTAACCTGTCTCATTGTATTGGTGATGATGGATCGATTCAAGTGGAACAGGATTGTTCCGGGGCCATTGGTCGCGGTCGTTTTAGCAGTGGTGATCAATGAGGTCCTGTATGGGATGATTAGTAGTGATTTGGTGTTAAGAGGAGTTCATCTGGTGTCGCTACCAGTTGCAGAAGATTTTGAGGATTTTGTTGGCTTTTTCACATTGCCAGACTTCTCGCAGCTAGCTAACCCACAAGTGTATGTGACGGCAGCCACCATAGCCTTGATCGCCAGTTTGGAGACATTATTGAGCCTGGACGCCGTAGATAAGTTGGACCCCTTCAAAAGGATCGCTCCGACGAACCGAGAATTGAAAGCCCAGGGTATAGGAAATATGGTTTCTGGATTGGTTGGAGGCCTTCCCATCACCGCAGTGATCGTTCGTAGCACGGCCAACGTGAGCTCCGGTGGGCGAACAAAAGTTTCAGCTATTGTGCACGGCTTCCTGCTTTTGTTCGCGGTTGCCTTCATTCCCACCATCATCAACCTGATTCCACTCGCGGCTCTGGCAGCTATTTTACTACAAGTTGGCTGGAAACTGACCAAACCCGCTCTTTACAAGCAGCTGTATGCTCAAGGCTGGGATCAGTTCGCTCCTTTTGTGATCACGATATTGGCCATCTTATTCACCGACCTTCTCAAGGGTATCACGATAGGTATTATCGTCGGTATTGCTTTTGTGATCAAAGCCAATTTGCATCAAGCCATTACGGTCAAAGTGGAAGGCAACAAATACATCATTAAGCTCCAAAAAGATGTTTCGTTCTTGAACAAAGCCTTCCTTCGCCGGACCTTGAAGAGTATTCCCGATAACTCCATCGTTGTCTTCGACGGCAGCAAGGCGGTTTGGGTGGACCATGACATCATAGAAACCATCGAGGATTTCAAGGCCACAGCAGAATCCGAGGGCATCGCCATAGAAATCGTTAAATCTGAAGAAGCCAAGACGCCAATATTCACCGAAGTAGAATAGATGCCCATTTTGGTCGTTTTGAAGACGTGAAAATCATGGGATCAAGCATAAAACGCCTTTCGATCACATCACTCATTCTGATGTCTGTGACCCTCATGCCTATGACGTTCACACTAAGTGGCTGCGCAAGAGGCAACACCGTCAAAGTCGTCAAGAGAAAAAAGCACTACGGGTGGTACGATGCCAAGAAGGACCGCAACAAAAAGAGAACCAAAACGGTGAGATACAAACGCCATTGAAATAATCCCAGAGGGCCGCAAACCAAGCGATAGCTCGGCAGTTATATTTCCAAAAACCCATAACATGGCAAAAATTACCCTTGGGGGAAACCCCGTGAATACCTCTGGAGATCTACCTGCAGTTGGGACCGCAGCGCCTGATTTTGAGCTTACAAAACAAGACCTTTCCGACGTCAAACTCTCTGATTTTACGGGCAAAAAGGTGATTCTCAATATCTTTCCGAGTGTCGACACCTCCGTGTGCGCCGCATCCATCAGAAAATTTAACCAAGAGGCAAGCGGCCTCGACAACACTGTGGTACTCTGCATATCAGCCGACCTACCCTTTGCGCAAGCGCGATTCTGTGGAGCGGAGAACATCGAGAATGTAGAAACTCTGTCATCATTTCGAGACGGAGGCGCTTTCAGCAGCGCCTACGGGGTGACCTTCGCCGACGGACCCTTCAAGGGCCTGACCGCTCGCTCCGTTGTGATTGTCGACGAGCAAGGCAAAGTCAAGTATACCGAACTAGTGCCAGAGACCGGTGAAGAGCCCAATTACGACGCAGCACTGTCGGCCCTCTGAGCATTCACTTCTCGACAATTGTGAATTCTACGCGCCGATTCAGCTTGCGGGTGTCTTCTGAGTTGTTTGAAGCAATGGGATCGTTTCCCCCGTATCCACGACTCTGGACCCGGCTGGAAGCGATGCCATTTTCCAAGAGATAGTCCTTTACTTTTTTCGCCCTCCGACGTGACAATTGGAGGTTTTTTGTAGGATCACCAACGTTGTCTGTATGTCCCTTGACCAGAATGCGGATGGACGGATTGCTTTCCATCATTTCCACCACACGATCGAGTTCCAGTTCCGAGCCACCAATAAAGTCGATCGTACCCCGTTGGAAGAGCACATTACGCAGCTGTACTGTCGCACCTACAGCCAAAGGCGTGATCTCCAAACGGAAGAGCGAATTGGCCTGTAGCTCAGTACTGGTAAAAAAGCGTTCCAACTTCAGGTAACCCACAGACTCCACAGTCAGTGTCATGTCAAAGAGTTGTCTTCGAGGTAGTATGACTGACGAGGCATCGACAAAAGTCGTATCCAGTTCGGGACCCTCAAAGCGAAGATTTGCCTGTACCTTCTCACCCGTCTCCGCATCGTATAGGTGAAACTCCCTGGACAACAGATCAACGTCTGTTTGCGGTGGGGCGATAGAATCGAGGGTCGGAAGGTCCTCGGGCTCCTTTAGCTTGATCTTTCGGATATCCCCATACCCATCACTATTTTGTGTAGAGACGAAGTAACCGTACTCACCAGCCAACTGAAAAGAAGTCTCTGCACCCTGGGTATTGACGCCGCTTCCCAGGTTCACAGGTTCAGTCCAGTTTTGCCACGTATCATCCAAACGCTGACTGCTGTACACATCGAAACTACCCTCGCCTTCTCGTCCATTGGAGGACCAATACAGCGTCTGCTTATCCGCCGACAAGAACGGCGTAAACTCCTGAAACGCTGTATTTACGAAGGCGCCCAGATTTTTCGGAAAACCCCACACGCCGCTGGACTTACGCAACGAGACGTAGATGTCCTCGACACCATAGCTATTGCGACCTTCCATGCTGAGCAGCAACACATTGCCGTCTGGACTAACGTAGCCAGATAGAAATTCACTTTTATTTTTGAAGTAAGGAACACTGACTTCACCATCGGGAGTATCCCCTGCCACTCGTGCCGCAAGTATTTTCGAATCAAAGGTGCTGAAGTTGGGTGTCACTTCACCATAGATCAAGTTTTCTCCAACCAGGCCGAAAGGTACGCTGCTCGAAGTAGTGTCGGAAAAGGGCAATTCTCTGGCATCTTCCCAGTTCTCACTGGCGGTCGCAGTCCATAGGCTCCCAGGATTGGCACTGCCTCCCCTATTCGCCGGATGTTTGAGTTTGGTATAGATGAGCCGCTGTCCATCATAGCCAATGTAGAGGTAGTTTTCGTCAAAAGCAGAGTTGAGCGTATCGATAGATCGAGCGGGCCCATCAAAGGCTATTTGAGCCGAAGCTGCCACTGATAGGAGTAATAGACCAAGGATTATATTGCACTTATTTGTGAAAAAATTTACTTTTTTAAACATGGTTCTTTTGAAATATAACCTTATCAATATAATATTGCACTATACTTATCCACTAGATCTTTTTAATTCAGCTTATTTAGCATAAGGTGTATCGAATGAAATTTAAGTCCCGATCGTTTCGATCGGGATTTTTTCGTTCTAATAGCCCTTCTCCCGATCAATCAAATTTATTAGTTCTCTTCCGGACTGTAAACGCCGGTAGTTTTCTGCTATTTGGGGCACGGCCGCCTCAATTTTCGTAACCACCGCGATATGTGGCGTAATAAAGACCTTAGGGTGATCCCACATCAGGCTAGTCTTCGGAAGTGGCTCAGATGGAAACACGTCGAGGAATGCACCTTGTAACTGCCCACTGTCCAGTGCCGCCAGTATATCCTCGTCAACCTGCTGCCGACCTCGGCCTACATTGATCAGGTAAGATCCGGATTTCATCCTCTCAAACAACGACTTCGACAGGATACCATCAGTAGCTGCTGTTGCGGGTAGCATACAGATCAATAGGTTTATGCGGGATAGGAAGGCATCCATATCCTCCTCCCCGTAAGTGACCACTCCAGGGACCTCTCGTCGAGTCCGACTGAGCCCATGAACTTCGAACCCTAGAAATCGGAGTTTGGAAGCCAGATCTGTGCCTAGTTCGCCCAGGCCTAAGATCCCAATCCCCATCTGTACCTCAGGATCAAACTGTTGGTCCCACGTTTTCGTAACCTTGTCCTGCGCATATTTATCAAATTGGCGCTGAAAATAAATCACAGCCCCGATACAGAAGTTTGACATGGGATCGCTCAGATGCGCACTGACCACCTTAGAGACCCGTACTTGAGCTGGCAGTAGCGGATCGGAAATGATATGATCCACCCCTGCCCCCAAGGAGGCCACCACGCGGACATTGGTGAGGTGCTGAAATAGGTCTTTTCGATGGTTCCAAAGTACAGCCATCTCCACCTTGGTTGGGTCGTCGACTTCTTCCCAGCTCACTACGCGATCGTCGCCTAGTTCATTTCTCAGCGCCTGAATCCATGGTGCCAGGTCTTTGGATATCGAATCTACTAGAAGCATCTTTTTGCATTGGTTTGCTGATCCACTTGCTTCCTTTGGCAAAAAATCTCCAAGGCAACAAAGCGTCCTCCTCAGCGTAGTCCACGCCTACTCGGCGATCGACCGCAATATCGACACTCGGCAGGTCATCAACCCCCTCCGCCAGCCAAATTTCTTGACTATCGCTTAATGAAGTACCTAAATGCGTCCGATTGATACCCAGCGCCTTGGTGACATTGCCGGGCCCTGCTGTGAGTTTGAAGCCCTTATCTCCCCCTCGACGGAAAGCCATGGTCTCGTGACCCACAACCGGTTCCAAGGCCCGAATCAAAATGGCGTCCGCAAGCCCTTGCTTGTTGGTCACGATATTAAACATCTCGTGGATACCATAGCAAAGGTAGACGTAGGCCAAGCCACCTTGCTCATACATAATTTCGGTCCGCCTGGTTCTCTTAAGGAAGGCGTGGCATGCTTTGTCTGTTCGCCCATTGTAGGCCTCGGTCTCTACGATACGACCTCCGGTCAATGAACCATCCAACTGCGTGAAAACATACTTTCCGACTAATGCTCTGGCGATCTGGACCACATCCGGACCTTCGAAAAATGATCGAGGTAATCGACGAAAGCCTGCGGTCATACCTGTCACTATTCAGCTACATCCGACCGCCGAAGCAGCTGCAACATGAACCCAAAGAGAATGGTCAGCAAACAGCCTACTACATTGTACATCAAGTAGCTAAAAGTCAGAACGCCAGCGACCGTCAAAAAGTGAAAAGCGATCACGACACCCTGGGCCAGTAGTGCGGCATAAAACACAGAGGTACCTTTGATGTACTTGAAAAAGAAAGCCACCAAAAAGATGCCTAGAATCGTTCCGTAAAAGATGGAGCCGATGATATTGACGGCCTCAATCAAGTTCTCCGAACTCTTGGCAATGAAAGCAAAAAGTATGGCCAAACCACCCCAGAGCAGCGTAATGGCTTTTGAGGCCAGGAGATAATGCCCTTCGGTGGCCTCCGGTTTGAAAAATCGCTTGTAGAAGTCGATCGCGGTCGTGGAGGCCAGGGCGCTGATCTCCGAAGAGGTGCTTGACATGGCGGCAGACAGAATAACAGCAATCAGCAATCCGATCAAACCATGGGGAAGATAGTTGAGGATAAAGGTCAGGAAAACATAGTCTGAATCCTTGGTCATCACTTCGCCATCGACCTCAGTGATCAGCGCTTTG
>JBCCXG010000320.1:0-7107 GCA_039191945.1 Bacteroidota bacterium | reverse complement strand
CGCTCCACGGCAAACATGACCAGGCCTGCGATGTTTTTGGCACCCGTCTTGTCCAGCAGATTGCGTTTGTGGGCTTCAACCGTTCGAATGCTTATAAAAAGCTCATCAGCAATTTCCTGATTCGAGTACTCTTTCACGATTAGTCGCAGCACTTCTTTCTCTCTTTTGGAAAGTGAAGTTTCGAGTGTCAGGCGCTGCTTGGGCTTCTTCCCGGCAATGCTCTCAATAATGGTTTGGTAGATTTCTTTTGAATAGTAGTTCTCACCCCTGACTAAGGTACTTACCGCCTCAAATAACTCTTCTTTCGGGGCATTTTTCAGGATATATCCGTTGGCACCGAGTGCGATCATCTTATTGATGTAGACCGCATCATCCAGCATGGATAAGACCAACACCTTCTGACCCGGAAAGTCTTTTTGTACATGCCCCATGAATTCCAAACCATCCATCTCCGGCATGTTGATGTCAGTCACAACCACCTCATATGATCCCACCTTCAGAAGCTCCAGCGCCTCTCCACCGTGGGCCGCCTCGCCCGCTACCCGAAAGTCTTCACTGCTCTCAAAGTAAAATTTGATCGCATCACGGATCATGGCGTGATCATCTACTAGAAGAATATCAGTCATGCATCTGCAATATGTGGTTCAATCGGTACTTCAACCAAAATTTGGGTGCCTTTTGTGGGCATGGTATTCAACTCGAAAACACCATCCAACGAAGTGGCTCTTCGCTCCATGCCAACAAGTCCAAAACCTCGGTACCGTTCCATTACCTCTGACTTGTCAAAACCAATGCCATCATCCTCTACCATCAGGGTCAGCAATTGATCTCGGACAAATACCTGGAGATGCACCTGGGAGGCAGAAGCGTACTTGCGAATGTTGGTAAATGACTCTTGCACAATTCGGTACAGATTGAGCTCCACAGCGGGCAAAAAACGTCTATCGCCAACATTTTCTTGCAATTCGAAATGCGTACCGTTAGCCATGTTTTGTCGATCGACCAGCTCGCGCAGCGCACTTACCAGGCCCAGGTCCGACACGGATTTGGGTGCCAACCGATGCGAGATATCCCGGACTTCTTTGATGCTCTTGTTGAGCATATCTATTGCTTCATGAAATTTTTCCTGATTGCGGTCCGAAAGTCCTTCTACTTCAAGCCCTTGCAAGGACAGCGCGACCATAGCCAGCGACTGCTGGACACCATCGTGCAATTCACGGGCAAAGAAATTGCGCTCACGATCTGCCGCTTGGATCGACGCGGCCATCAATCGCTCCTCCATGGCGATCTCCGGTGTGATGTCATACATGACTCCCTCCAGGTCATAGTGAGAAGCTGCACCGCCGCTGGCCTGGCAACTACCCCTCATCGATATCCAAATCACCTCTCCATCTCTCCGGCATATCCGTACTCTCACGTTGAATCGGGAAAGGTTCCTCGACAACTGGTCCTCAATCGCGTCTCTCATCTTACTCAGATCCTCGTCTATCAACTCTCCAAAAGCTGGCGCAGCACCCAGTACTTCATCCGTAGAGTAACCACTCAACTGCTCGAATTGTGTGCTCAGATAGTGCATGACGAGGCCGTCCCCCAGCGTGCCTCTAAACACAGCCCCCGGAATATTGCTGATCAGGTTGGCAAGACTATCATTCAGCGCTTTGGCATTTTTCATAGCCTGTTCCAATTCCTGAGTCCTGGCTTCGACCTGGTGCTCCAGCCTTGTGTTAAAGGTCTTAAGAAGGTTTTGATGGGCGCTCAGTCCCATGTGTGCTCTGACCCTCGATATCAGCTCTTTGGAATTGAAAGGCTTGGTGATATAGTCCTGCGCACCCCCATCAAAGCCCTTGATCAAAGCATTGAAATCGGTCTTTGCCGTGAGAAAAATGACCGATATATCCTGCCAATCAGGGTTGCTCCGGATCTCACTAAGCGTCTCAAAACCGTCCATATTGGGCATCATCAGATCCAATAACACCACATCAAAGCGTTGCTTTTGAAGCCATCCCAGCGCCGCTTCGCCACTCAGTGCGAACTCAAAGGACAAATCATTCATTCTCAGCGTATTACCTAGAATTTGGATATTACTAGGATTATCATCCACAATCAATATGGGCGCGTGCTCACTCATGTTTATCTTCCGATTCCAACATCTGTTCAAAAGCACGCAGCTGGTCCAGCATACCAGCGATGTCCAGGTTGTTGACGGTGGACGCCAACCGCTGACCCAGATCTTTCAAGACAACATCCTCTCCGTTGTCTCCCTCAAACTCTTGCAGCTTCTTGGCCAAAGCCAATACTTCTGCGATAGGTTGATGATCTCTAAGTGCCTCAAAGTCAGACCAAAGTGCCTGCCGCAGCTTCTTTCGAAGAGGTTCTCCGATGACCAAATCATTGATGGTACTTTTTTCTTCGATAGCCTCATTCGAGACGATCCGGTGGGGTATGAATCGTTTTAACAGCTGGAAGAGATCACCTCTCAGCACGGGCTTGTAAAGTATGGCATCAAAAAGGTCCTTTAGCTTAGAGTCAGCCCCAAATACGGAGGCAGTTACGGCCACAATAGGGATCTTCGCTGTGACCTCCTGTTGCCTTAGTGCCTTTACCAGTTCGAAACCGTCCATTCTTGGCATTCGGATATCGGTCAAGATCAATTCAATGTTCTCCGCACTAACGATTTCGAGGGCTTCTACCCCATCTCTAGCTTCCCAAGTCAATATAGGTGTGTTGCGGAAGAGTTCGCGTAAGTAAAATCGGTTATTTTCCACGTCATCGACCAGCAAAACACTCGCCGCCTCAAATGCCAAATCCGATGCATATTGCTCCCTTTTCACATCGCTCACTGCGGTGACATCGTCAATGATTTCAGTCTCAGGGAAGGTCAGGTTGAAGGTTGTCCCCTGGTCCAGCTTAGAGTTCACCCGTATCTCACCACCCATCAACTTCACCAGCTTGTAAACAATAGCAAGCCCCAGACCTGTGCCTCCCACCGCCCCATCTGCCTGGCGGTCGAGGTCTTGATAGAAGTTGTAGTAGATCTTGTCCTGAGCACTAGGGGAAATACCAATCCCCGTGTCCTGGACCTCAAACTCAAGGTGGTAGCGCTTATCGGGGCCTTCCATCACCTTGATACGCAAGTAAACCCCTCCTTCATTCGTGAATTTGAAACTGTTGCCCAGGAGATTGATGAGGATTTGTTTGATCCTCAACTCGTCTAGCAGCAAGTACTCGGATATGGGATTGTCCACCTCCACCCGAAAGTCCAGATTTTTCTCCCTGGCCCTGATCGTAAACATGCTTCGAACCTCTTCGGATAGTACCTTCAAGTTGAGTGGCACCTGCCTGATCTCCAATCTACCAGATTCGATCTTCGAGATATCGAGGATATCATTGATGAGGGCCAGAAGCGTTTTGCCACTCGCAGAAATGGCTTGTAGGTAACTTTGATGAAGGCCGTCTGTCACCATCTGATTCAGCAGGTCTGAGAAGCCAATGATAGAGTTTAAGGGGGTCCGGATCTCATGACTCATATTGGCAAGGAAGGCGCTCTTCGCGCGGTTGGCACGATCCGCCTCCATGCGTTTCTCCCTCAAATCCGCTTCCATCTTGCGACGGTGCGTGATGTCCGTCACGACATTGGCCAGGGCAATCGCCGCGCCCTCCTCATCTCTTAGGATAAAGTAATGCTCAAAAGTCCACAACACTTGGCCGCTCGCGGTCCGAATGCGACGCTCCCCGATCCAGGTTTCGTTTTCCTCTATTCGGGGTTTGATCTCCTGGTCGAAGAGCTTTTGATCTTGATCATCACGATAGGCCCTAATGCTTCTTCCAATGACATCTCCCTCCCGCTCCTCCTGCAGCAAGTTGAGCAAGGCGGGATTCACGAAAACGATCTCCTCCGTCTCCAGATCAGCCATACTCAAACCCACAGGAGCACTGTCTGCAAACCAATTGAGGATCAACAATTCGTTTTGCTTTCTTTTGAGTTCCTTGATGTATTGGGTCTTCAAGACGTTCGCCTCCTCCGCCGCGTCCCGAGCTTTGCGAAGTTCAGTCTCCATCTTCTTGCGATAGGTTACCTCGCGAGTGATCCCGATCAGGCCCACGATCTCCCCTTGGCTATCCTTCAAAGGCCGCTTGTTGGACTCCACCCATTTCTTTCCGTCCTTGTCCACATACCGGTCTTCGTGGTTGATCAGGTCAGTTCCTTCGTTGATGATTGCTTCCTCAGTTTGGTAGTAGTCTTGGGCCAGTTCTTTCGGATGGATATCAAAGTCTGTTTTACCCAGAAGCTCCTCTGATTTTTCGAAGCCGTGAGCCATAGCCAGAGAGTCACTTGCGGCCAGGAATCTGTGCTCCAAATCCTTCACGTAAATAAAATCAGTGCTGTTCTGCAACAAGCTCACCATGATCTGATTGAGTCGCGTGACCTCGGTAATGTCCTGAGCAAAGCAGCTCACCCCCACGATTTCATTATTTAATCGGATAGGATTGAAGAAGGTCTGGAAGTAACGGTTGACATCCATCACTTTATCACGGTCCGTCACATTGTAGGTCTTGCCACTGAGTGCTTTCTCGTACCGCTTGCGCCACAGGTCTCTCCAGACTTCCGGAATGAGTTCAATAATGGGGGTGCCTGGCTTGACTTCGATGCCCGTCATCTCCTTCATCAAATCGAAGAAGTTGCTATTGAAGGCAATGAGGCGCAATTCCCGATCCAAAGAGTAGATTCTTGACGTGGTGCTCTCTACCAGCGCTGTAAGGTTGGCCTTACTTGTCATCAACTCCTCTTCGACCTCTCGCCGGTCGGTAAAATCGTAACTCACACCCAGCAGTCCTATGATCTCACCCTTCTCGTTCTTTACCGGTTGTGTGCTACTGTTGAGCCAACGAAGACTACCATCTTGCCCGGACAAAGGTTCTTCCACATTGGAACGGCCCTCACCTGAAGTCATGATCTCCCGCTCGACAGATTCGAATCTCTCGGCATGTTGAGTGGAGTGGATCTCTCGATCAGTTTTGCCCACCAGATCCCTCCAGCTATCCAAACCTTTAAGCTTCGCCAGGGATTGACTCGCCGCCACGTATTTCAAGTCTTTGTCCTTGAGGTAGACGAAATCGGTCATGTTCTCTAGAAGGTTGACAAAATACCGACTTAGCTCTGTCAACTCGGTCACCTCTACAGCGTAACACGAGACACCCTCAACCTCTCCATTGTTGTAGATCGGGGAAAAAGAAGTCTCGAAATAACGCAGTCCACCCCTCTCCGGTTGTATGGAATAAGTCTTGGAGTACTTTTCTCCGTCAAGCGCTCGTCTCAACCGCCTCACCCAACGCTCCTTTCTATCTCCAGGCAGGAAATCGACGATTTGATCCCCCATGGCAGGTTTCTTACCCGAGAACTCTTTGATGAGCTGGGCGTAGTTCTCGTTGAGCGTGATGATCCTCATCTCCTTGTCCAACGAGCAGATCAAAGCATTTGAGTTCTCTATCACCGTCTTGAGGTTGGCTCTGCTACTCCTTAGATTCACCTCAATCCGCTTCCTCCTGGCGATCTGGCCCGCCAACGATCGATTCCAAACAAAAACGAGAACTAAGAGGAGTAGGAAGCCGGCTATGACCTTCCAAAACCACTGAAAATCCACCAACTCAGACCGTGGCTCTTCTCCGTACCAACTGCCAACAATCTCTCGCATCCGACCACTTGGGAGCAGCAGATACGCCTCGTTCAAAACAGATATCACCATCGGATCATTGCTGTAAGCACGGAGGTTAAGCTTCATTGGCAGTACCCCAGAAATGCGCAATTCTGACAAACCGAATTGCTTTAAATGGTAAGATATCAGAGGTAGTCCACCAACGAATCCATCCAGTTCGCCCTGCTCTACAAGCGCTACCCCCACCTCCAGGCTTTCGACCAACACAAACTCCAAATTCTGATAAGCAGCGGTAATCTGTTCTCTGAACGGGTTGCGATCGGAGATACCCACCTTGAGGTTTCGAAGGCTGGCCAGGTCGATGGTATAAGGTATTCGCTTGCTCACCAGCGCGAGCGGGAAAGAGTGAAAAGTCACTGTGCCTCGAGCAAGGGAGTCACTCGTCCCTAAGACGACTAGATCCGTATCCTGGGATTTTAAGACCTTTAGTAGCTCAGATCGATTGTCATAGAACCGAAAGTCCAGTGCCAACCCCAGGAGTTGATTCAGTTCTCGGTAATAGGTGGGAATAAGTCCGTCGGCGACCCCATCCTCATCTACACTCAGTGGCGACCAGTTGCGCAGGAGCCCAATGGATAGGGTGTCCCGGGCGGATAACCATTCGTATGCCTCTTGGCTAAAAGCGGGGACTGTAGCCCTGAAGTCCAGCAGCCATTTGGCCATCAGCTGGTTCCTTTCGTCGGTCGGGATAGTCGCCAGCGCTTTGTTGATGATGGTCACCAGCTGCGGCCAGTCCTTGCGTACAGAATACACTAGTGGCACTCTAGACTCACGAAGGACATACGCAGTCTTGATACCCGATAGGCCATATTTCGAGAGGTAATAGGTCAATTCACCTCCAGACATCACATAGTCCACCTCATTGCGAAGCAGGGCCTCTACGAGTGCCTCAATGCTTGGGTAGTCGGTTACATCAGGATGGTCTAACTCTGCCAGCAAATCATGATTGATCTGATTGCCAGATTGCACACCGAGCTTGAGTCCATCGAAATCCCTCAAACGTCGAAAGCTAGCTGTATCTAGTACCCGACCATACATCAGAATGTTCCCAAAAGCATACTCGTGGGTAAAGTTGAAGTACTGCTTTCTGGAGGGCCTTGGAGTTGAGGTAAGCAGCCCATCAATCTGACGCTCCTGAGCAGCACTTACCATTTCCGGCCAGGGACCGCCGACTATTTCAAACTTGAGCCCTGTGACTTGCGAAACGCGCTCCAAGATGTCCACCTCGAGCCCCTCGTAACTGCCCTCTGGAGTGAGAATAACATAAGGCTCCCACGCTGGATCACCGCCTAGTTTGATGACCGGGTGATTAGCAATCCAAGCTTTCTCCTCAGGGGTCAGGGGGATGGTCTGAGCCCCCACGTGACCTAAGGTGGTAAAAGCAATAATCGTG
>JBCCXG010000319.1:0-7117 GCA_039191945.1 Bacteroidota bacterium | reverse complement strand
GAGCAAGATCAGCACAATAATCAAGGTGAGCACAGCCGCAATGGAACCGTCTTTCCCAATGAGCATGATCAGGATGTAATAGATGATCGGAGTACCCGTAATCTGCGGGTCGATCTGCTCCATCTGAGCTGAGAAGTGCTCCAGAAAGTTGAGATTCCAGATCTGCTCTTTTGGGAACATAGTGACCAGAAACTCCGACCCGTCCTTGCTGAGGAATTGAGACAAAATATCCTCTGGAACATCCTCCAGAGTGACCCTATCCGTCGAACTCATGGACAGGGCTGTACTTCTCAAGTAAGGCTCATAATGACGTTGGAAAAGATTGCAAGCGGTCACCGCAGCTTCGGGATCCTGCTCTATTAATCTGGTCAGTTCCAATACAAGCCTTTTCCTGTCCTTTGGCGACGCATTAGGATCACCGATGATTTCTCTGGCCTTATCATCAAGTCGGTCCTGGCCACCGGTGAAAGCCATTTGGGCCAATTCAATCACATTGTCTTCCAATCGGTAGAGCTGGTTGATCAGTTGTTGTACATCATTATTAGAAATTGCTTGCGCCTTGTTCTCGTTGAGGTAAGTCCTGATCTGAGATAAGTATGGAACTCTTTCTGCGTGCTGCGCTGGTGAGGGGACGAAGTCTGAAATGGAGCTGGTAAGACCAATCCTAGGTACATCCTTGGCTTCTTCCGCGATCAATCTACTTTGCTCCACCGTCTCAGCAGAAACAAAAACGATATCGGGAGACATATTGAACTTCTCAATCAAAGAATCCTGCAGGGCGACGCTTGTCAAGCCTGGAGGTTCCAGGCTCATAAAGTCATAGTTAAATTCTACTTCCTTGCCCTTGAAAATAGTTACCACGGTAAGCGCAAGTGCCAAAGAGAGATAAACGATAGGGCGCCTTTTGATCTTTTCCGATAGGTCTCCCAACATACCAAAAGAAGGTGTCTTGGGCTTTTGTTGCTTTTGCATCTTGGCCTCCATCTTTCGGACTAACCTCTCATACATAGGGTCTAGCGGCGACAAGTAGGTCAATCTTCTTTGCAGCCCCACGATCTGACGGATTCGAGCCTTATCAAGAAAGGCCAGCATAGCGGGTAGTATTGTGAAAGAAGAAAGCATTGTGAACAGTACACCGGCTCCACTAATCAAGCCGAATTCCTTCATCCCAGCGTTTTGGGTCACCATTAATGAAAAGAAAGCCAAAGAGGTGGTCAACGCCCCGACGAGGATCCCACCGCCAGCCTTGTCAAATGTGGTTTTCATGGCATCAGCGCTCTTCAATCCGGCTGATCGATTCTCTAGATAACCCGAGATAACATGGATGTTGAAGTCAATCCCAAGGCCGATTAGGATCACGCCAAATATGGAAGTCATGATATTCAAATGGCCCACAGCTAGAGTGGCCAGGCCCGTCGTCCAGATAATACCAGCGATCAGACTGAGACCCGCTAGTAAGGGCGAGCTCCACATTCGAAAGGAGAAGATAAATGTCACAATGATTAGCACAAAGGCGAGCAGCGACGTGAAACTCGAGTCCTCACTGAGGGCTTCATTTTCCTCCACAATCAACGCCATAGCTCCAGCGATCCCCACCTTCTCAATCCCGTCATAGTCATAGGCGACCCACTTGATCACATCATTGAGTTCATTGATGAGCTCCGTCGAGCGATCGATATCGTCCGTGGTGAACTTTGGAAATGCGGTGATCACCAACATGTCCTTTTTCGGAGACATCATGTACTGCTCACCCAGCAACATGTTGTCGACCGCTATCCTGGCATTGGCTTCCGTAGTGTCAGTGGCCGTCAGGAAGTCATGCATGGTCTCTAACCAGACCTTGATGCCATCCAGAGCTCTGATGGCATTATTCTCTCGCTCGGAGCTTGAGACACCTTCATTATCGGCAATGTAGGTCTCTTCAAAGTTGTCATTGATACCGCCGATATATCCTTCCAGGCCGAGCTGCTCGTAAGATGAGACCGCAGTCTTCAGATTCTTGGTCTTGACCAGCATCAGACCGTGTTTCTTTAAGAAATCCCGATTGACTTTGTAGCTGACACGATAGATGTACTGATCGAGCTTTTCGATTTGAGGGACTACCTCATCGGCAAACCTTTTGAGATCATCTGTTTCACCAATCGCCGCAATGATGACGTTAGAGGCCGCCTCAAAATCTTCCGTTTTCTCATTGTAGCCCTTCACCATAGGGTGATCCTGGGGCATCAGATCCTTCATATTGGCCTTGATCACCAACTGCTCCGATAGGATGCCACATGCTATGGTGAGGCCTAGCCCCACGAGCAGCACGGTCTGGTAATACTGGACTGAGACGTGTGCAAACCATGATAGAATTTTCGATTTCATTTTTCTTCGCATAAAGTATTTGACACGAAGAACGGGACCCTCTTGGAGGCGATCGTCTCAATCGATCCAATGAGACCTGTAAGGAGTCTCAATCAACAATAAACTACTGTATGTCAGTAATTTGTAACCTATGGAATGAGACCTATTGATCAGTTGTTTGACCCGAATTCCTGCTGATATTGTGAAGGGGTATACCCGGTGTAGTTCTTAAACGTCCGGTTAAAGGTGGCCTTGGAGTTGAAACCGCAGTCGAGTGCGATTCCGAGTATCGTATATTTTGAATACTGGTCGGACCCTATTCGTCGCTTGACCTCATCGATTCTGTAGTGATTGATGAATTCGTAGAAGTTCTTCCTTACCCGACTATTGAGGATATGCGACAGATAGTGAGAGGAAACACTCAATTGCTTAGCCAGATGATAAAGTGATAGCGTGCTATCCAAATAAGGCTGCTCCTGCTCCATAAAATCGTAAAGCGCCCGAACGAAATCCTTCTCCTGGTTTTCGCTGACTCTTTCCTCAGGAGTGGTCGATGACTTTTTCCAAACTGTCTGAGAGGCCGGTTTGCCACTTCCTTCCCCTACCGGTGCAGGGTGGTGGACAAAGATGTTACCTTGCTTGTAGCCAAAGTATCCCAACAGATAGATGAAAACCGCAAATAAGCTGTAACCAACAAAATCAAGGTCCGAGTACAGCTGAATGGAGCTCTCGGATGAAGAGAATCTTAAGTAATAGACGTAGAGGACGGCGATCAAGAGGAAGAGTGAATTGCCCGCCAGCAACAAGGCCAGCTTTTTCAGCCACTGCAGATTGATGTTATCATCGTAGGAATACGTCTTCTTAATATTGATCTCGTGTCGGCCAATCAAGCGAAAAATGGCCAGCAGGTACCCGATAGCTGATGCTATCGCGAGGAGCAGGCTAAGAAGCGTGACGGGCGACAGGTCCTGAAGCAGCTCGTTGGATCGTCCCAATTGATCATGCCTGAGAAAGGGAAACATCAGTGCATATACCAGTAGGCAGGGTAATAAATGTAGAAACCATCGTCCCTGCAGTCGATCCTCGCCAGATATCACCGCCCTCGCATAGAGGTACATCAACGAATAATACAATACGATAATACCGGCATCGTACCCTGCAAAATTCAGGTAGGTTAGCTCTTTGAGAAAGAGCCAATAAGCAAATGCAAGGTGTAAGCCTAGAATTCCCAGCCACAGCGCCAGGATCTTGTCATGTAGTCTCCGCCGCCTCTTGTTGACCAGAAGGACCGCAAAGAAAAGGGCCTGGACTGAGCCAATGATTAGAATGACCTGCACCTCTGTGGAGCATTACGTGGAAAAAGGATCATCAACGTTAAAGTATCCTTTTTCTGTAACATTCACTAGCCCTTATTCGTCCCCCGATTCCGTCAAACGCTGGAGGATATCTTCATTCCGCTAAGGAATACTGATGGAGTCACCGAACCACTTTTACTAACAAACCGCAGCTACCTGATCATCAGTCGCCTCATCTCGGAAACACCCGTTGCAGGACGGCTGATGACCATCAGGTAAAGGCCTTTCTCCAAGCTCGAAACTGGGACGCGATCTTCCCACTTATTGATATCGTACATGGCGACTCTTTTACCCTCCGTTGTGAAAATGCTCAGTTGAAAAGGCTCGTTCAGTCCCTCAATTTGGATCCACTCACTCGCGGGGTTGGGGTAAATAGCTATTTGCGCCACATCTGGACCTCCAGCTGACAGAGCCTGTTCGAGGAAAAGCGTAAAACTCACTCTTCCCTGATAATTCGGGTCTGTGACCACTACTTCAACAGCATACTCTCCGGCTTCAGATGGCGCTTCTGTTACGCCATTGTAAGTGATCTGAAGAGGTAAGCCAGGAGGGTCCGTCTCAATCTTTGGCTCCTTTTGTCCACCGTTTGCGGCCTGCCGGAGATTGGAAGCAGTGATGGCGGCCAGTGCTTTTTCGATAACAAAAACCCCCACCCGGTAATCAAAATCGTAGACCTGCGAAATTCCGCCAGATACTTCAATCGCGTAGAACCCGGCATCACTTGAGGACGCCACCAAGAGCGTGGCCTGAGGAATGATCTCCAGCGTCTCTTCCGAGTCGTCACCCACAAATCCTGAGTAGCTAATTTGAGGCTCAGGTACATCATCCCCGTAGGTGATCGTATCGTTCACGGCACTCACTGTCAGCATGGCTTTGGTGATTTCCAACACCCCATCACTGAGTACCAGGGTGTAATTGTCCGCCTGTCCACCCTGTAGCGTAACTGGGTACATTCCCGGGTGATCACCAAGCTGAGCAGTGGTCGTAGCAGTGGGTGCGGTGATGTCTGACACGTCATCATTGTTGACAAATCCTGCATAGCTCAAGATCATTTGAGGCATAAGGTCTCCGTACGCGACCTGAACCGTGTCAGGTCTGACATGGAGCGTAGCAGGATTGACTTGCAACTTCCCGTTGATCAATGTCAGTGAGTAGTTGTCGTCAGCCCCACCTTCTAGCACAATGTCATGGGTACCGGCCCCCTTTGCTATAGTGGCCATGGGGAGCTCCGCCAAATCGTTCTCATCATCCTCATTGGCCCATCCCGAGAAACTCAACGATAACACCATCGTTTCACCGTAAGTGATGGTCTGGTCATCAGCAGTGATCGACAAGGAAGCCTTTCCAATACTCAACGTACCCGGATCATATTCAAAGACATAGTTCGCATCCACTCCGCCGCCAACAGCGATCGTGTAGTCCCCCGCTCCCGATGTACGCCCTGCTGCAGTTGAGGCGGTAGGGGCCGTATCCAAATCGGTGGGGTCATCATTGAGGACAAATCCAGTGTAGGCGAAGGTCAACTCGGGATTTTCTTCACCGTAGATCTTATTCTGGTCAAGTGCGGTGACTGTAAGGGTAGCCTTCTGCACATTGACCGTTTGCTCTACAAATGGCGCTGGATTGTAAAAGGCGTTACCTTCTTGGGAGGCTTCGATGACCACTTCACCCGCGCCTGTAATGGTCACTTCGTCTTGATCGAGTGTAGCTGGACCACTGACGACCCGAAATGATACATCCAGACCCGACGAAGCCGTCGCAATGATCGTAAACGAATCATCCCCATACGTACGATCGGAGATCGCGTCAAATGTTATCGTCTGATCTTCTTTGGTAGGATCAATGACTTCGAATGTGGCCGTGGATGAGGCCGGGTTGTATTCATCATCACCTATCTGCGACACAGTGACCGTGACGATCCCCGTGGTACCATTAAGGGTAATGACATTTGAGTTGATTGTAGCGGGGCCGGAGACATCATAGTCTAGCACTAGTCCTGTATTCACCGTCGCCACCACTTCCACCGTCACATCTGAGATCAGTTGAGTCGCGATATCCTCAATGACAATGGTCTGGGCGCCCTTATCGACGGTGAGGGTTTGAGTAGCGTCATCCGCAGCCGCATAAAGGTCATCTCCCAGCTGGCTTGCGGTGATCAAAGTCGTTCCCGGCCCAACTATCGTCACCGTATTTCCCGCAATTGTAGCCACTGTTTCGTCCGAACTGGCAAAGGTGACGGGCATGCCGCTGGCACCACCTGATGCATTGAGGTCAAAAGACGTATCCCCAAAAGCCTTGGACGGCAAGTCATCGAATACTACCGTCTGTAAGCCTTTGTTCGCCACCAGGTCCTGTTGCACTTCTGTCGCCTCGAAGTAGTTATCATCACCTAATTGTGTGGCAGTGATGGTGGTAGTACCGGGTGCATGGATCGTTACCACATTGCCATCAATGGTTGCGACAGATTCTTCGGAGCTCGTGTAGGTAATGGTTAATCCTGAATTGGCAGTGGCCATGAGTTCAAATGAATCACCAAAGTTTGCCTCAGACAAGGCATCAAATGTGATGGTCTGGACTGCCTTATTAACCGTGAGGTCTTGTACGACGTCAGCCGCAGGATTGTAAAACGCATCACCCCCCTGGCTGGCAGTGATGGTCGTGGTACCCGTACCAACGATAGTCACGGTGTTTCCGGATATAGTGGCTACCTCCTCATTCGAACTTACGTAACTGACCGTCAGGCCAGAGCTGGAGGATCCCGTCAGATCAAAAGGGGCATCACCAAAGGTGACGGTAGACAGCGCGTCAAAATTGATCGACTGTGCCTGCAAATCATCAATGACCGAATGAAGTGGATCCGCAAAGCTTCCGGAGGCCTGGTCCAGTACAAAAGAGAACTCTGTGACGACGGGGTCCGAATCGTTAGCTGTAACATTGTAATACGTATCCCTAGATGCGTCGTAGAATCGAAAAGTCACGCCATCTTCTGAAGGCAGATCGCTGTAGACCAGCATGGGAAAGTAATACTTCATAAAGCCTGGGTGATACAGTGCCTGTACTACCCCCCGGACCTCACCTCCAACAAAGGCGGCCATATAATCCGCGGCCTCTACGCTCTCCGCAGTCCGAAATTCAGCTTGCCAGGTAAAAGAAGCAGAGTTTTCGTAGGCTGATGGATCCACGACCCAACCCACAGGTTGAGATTGTGCGCCGGCAGCAAAGGCCAGGAGCACTAACGTGGTGAAAAGGAACTTCATCGTTTTCATTTGCAGTTGGTTTGGCGTGTCTACTTACTTCTTCAGCTTAATGATGCGCTTCTCTTCTCCATTTGAAATCTGGAGTAAATACACCCCACCTTTCAATTGAGCAATCTCATCTTCCAACTTCAGAATCGTTTTCGTTTTCCGAGGATTTTT
>JBCCXG010000318.1:0-7122 GCA_039191945.1 Bacteroidota bacterium | reverse complement strand
GTTGACGGTAGCCATCTTGTATGACAATGCCTATGGGATCTCCATCAAGAAGGAAATCGAAAGTCGGTTGGAGCGCAATGTCAGTGTGGGTGCCCTGCAGTCCGCTTTACGGCGACTAGAGGATAAAGGCTACCTTGTTTCCCATGACAAAGACCCGACGGAGATTCGTGCGGGCCGACCAAAACGCTATTTCAAAATGACCGCATTGGGCAAGCAGGCCCTGGAGTACACGCGCGAGACCCGCAACTCCTTGTGGAACGCCATCCCCTCGATTTCGCTCAAAGTAGACTTTTCACGATCCTCCCATGCCTGATCCTCCCCAGCTTTTTCTTCGCTTCTTCCGATGGTTCTGCAATCCCCGTTTGGTGAGGCCGATAGAGGGCGACCTCATGGAGCTGTACCGCACGCGTGTGGACCTACTGGGGAAACGAAAGGCCGATCGTCTGTTTGTCAAGGATGTTTTGCTCCTTTTTAGGAAGGATATCATTAGACCCGTCAATAGCACTTATCAACTCAACCCATACGGTATGTTAAAGCACAACTTAGTCATCACCTTCAGAAGTTTCAAACGCCACCGCAGCTCCTTTCTCATCAACCTGTTGGGCCTCACCGCCGGATTGACGACGTTTCTCCTGATTTACTTATGGGTAAATGACGAACTACAAAAAGACCAGTTTCATCGGGATCCGGACCAGATCTATCAAGTAATGCGTACGCTCACTGTGGAAGGCCGCGAAACATTCACCACCGTTCATAACTCTTCGCTCCTTGCATCAAGCCTGGAAGAGGAACTACCGGAAGTGGAGATGGCAGTGCCAGTCGCAGACGAGTTTTCCTACGCCGTGCTCTCCGTGGGTGACAAGAAGCTCAAGTCTGATGGGAAATTTGTGGGGAAGGACTTCTTCAACTTGTTTTCCTTCAATCTGGTCGACGGCGATGAAGATCAGGTACTTGTGCAAAAAGAATCCATCGTAATTTCGAGGCAGTTGGTTGACATGTTCTTCCCCGACATCAGCAACCCCATCGGCCAAAGCTTGCATTTGATGGACAACACCGATGGTGAAGCGGAGTATGAAGGTGACTATGTTGTTACGGGTGTTTTCGACAATTCTGGGCTAAACACTTCAATGGAATTCGACTTCTTGTTGCCGAATTCGCGTTTTGTGCTCAACTACGACCAATCCTCAGGGGCCTGGGACAGCAATAATCCCAGCGTATACATTAAGCTCCCGAGCAATCTGGACATGCCGAGCTTTGAAGAGAAGCTGAGCGCCTTCTACGTTGACAAAATGGCCGCCATATATGGTAGCAGAAATCATTCTGTGCAATACAACATGCACCTGCAGCCCTATACCACCCGGTACCTTCATAACCTCTACGAAAATGGAGCACTGGCCGGGGGAAGGATTGCTTATGTCTACCTCTTTTCTGTCATTGGATTACTCATTCTACTGATAGCCTGTATCAATTTCATCAATCTCTCAACTGCTATGGCGGCCAGGCGATCGAAGGAAGTGGGTGTGAAAAAGGTATTTGGCACCAGACGCCAATCGATCATGGGGCAATACCTGCTGGAGTCGGGAGTGGTCGTCGGCATTGCCATGGTACTATCAATTGGACTCTTGCTTTTGCTGCTCCCACGCTTCAACCAGATGACAGGCAAGACGCTTACGATCGCATGGGACCTTAACTTGGTGGCGGTCGTGCTTCTGATAGCCTTAGTGACGTCCTTGCTTGCCGGACTGTATCCTGCCGTATTCCTATCCAGACTTCGGCCACTTAAGGCACTTGTGAATCAGGTCAACAGCTCGATGAGTGAGGTCATCGTGCGCAAAGGCTTGATCATTTTCCAATTTGCTATTTCCATGATTCTAGTAGTCTCCGTGATTGTGGTGACCAGCCAGATGAGTTACGTTCAGTCCAAGAACCTGGGATACAGCCGAGAGAATATCATCACCATCGCAAAGGAGGGCGAATTGGTCAATGACCTTGGACCGTTTATGACGGAAATCGAACGAATTCCCGGCGTGGTCAATGCGACGATTCTGGAGGGTAACATTTCCAAGTTTGACAACCAATGCGGTGGATACAGACGGCCCAATCAACCCATGATCCAGTTCACTTTCGCCTATGTCGGTTACAATTTCATCGAAACGGTCGGCCTCGAATTGAAAGAAGGTCGATCTTTTTCTCCGGACTTCGGTAATGAGGGGCAAAAGATTATCCTGAACGAAACGGCCATTGCCACGATGGAATTGGAGGATCCCGTAGGCAAGACGGTCGATATCCGAGGCGATAGGGAAATCATTGGTGTCTTGAAGGACTTTCATTACCGCTCTTTGCATGAGGCCATTGCACCGATGTTTTTGATTCTTGAACCGGATGATGCTACGACTATCGCGATACGCATTGCCGCAGGAGACCAAAAGGAAACAATTGATCAGTTGGAAGCTGTCTATCGGGAGGTCAACCCTGGCTTGCCTTTAGAGTTCACCTTCCTAGACGATGAATACAATGCCTTGTACAGAGCAGAGCAAAAGGTCGCTGACTTGTCCAACTACTTTGCCTCCATTGCGATCATCATTTCTTGCCTCGGGCTTTTTGGATTGACGGCCTTTGTCACGGAGCGACGAATCAAGGAAATTGGCATCCGGAAGGTCCTAGGATCTACCCGTATCGGGATTGTTTCTTTACTCGGCAATGGCATGCTGCGATTGTTGCTGGTGGCCATATTCGTCGCAGTGCCACTCTCCTATTTCCTCATGGGGAAATGGCTGGAGAACTTCGCTTACCGGATCGACCTGACCCCTGGATACTTCATATGGGGAGCATTGGCTGCCGTAGGCGTTGCATTATTGACCGTCAGCACCCAAACCTGGAGTGCTGCTTCGGCTAACCCAGTCGAATGCTTGCGGGACGAATGAATTACGCTTGATTAGCAAGCAAAATTGGCTTGTGCGCTACCGTACCCTTGCCCTTGGCGGTGAACTGCACATCTATCCGACCCAGATTGATGCCGGCCCAGCCGACCTGATTGATCGTGGTAGTGAAGCCTTGATCATTGGTCAGCAAAAGGGGTTCATCCATGAAGGTGTGGGTGTGGCCTCCCAGGATCACGTCGATCTCACTCACTTCTTTAGCCAGAAGGGTATCAGACGGCATCTCAGGATCTCGGCGATAGTTGTAGCCTAGGTGCGAAAGGCAGATGACCAGGTCGCATTTCTGGCGATTCAGCTCCTGTACCATTTCGCGTGCTACAGGTATTGGATCTTGATAGATCGTCCGCCCATACATACTGGGATTCACTAGTCCTTCCAGCTCGATCCCCAATCCGAAAACGCCGATTTTGACCCCTCCTCGGTCAAAGATCTTAAAAGGTGCCACCTTTCCTGCGATGACCGTTTGGGAGAGATCGTAATTAGCGCACAAGTAGGGGAAATTCGCAAACTGCATGGCATGATCAAGCCCCTCCAGTCCGTTGTCAAATTCATGATTGCCGATTGTAGTCGCATCGTATCCCATTTGGCTCATGAGCTTCAGCTCCAGCTCTCCGCCGAACATATTGAAATAAGGTGTTCCCTGGAAAACATCCCCCACATCCAAGAGGAGCACCAGTTCCTCTTCCGATCGGACCTGTTGAATGGCGCTGGCCCTGGCCGCCATTCCTCCCAGTCCTTTGTTTCGACCCTCTTCGAAAGGATCGATTTGAGAATGCATGTCATTCGTATGAAGAATGGTTAATTGCTTTCCGTCGAGTCTTGGCTTACAGCTACTGAGTACCAAAGGAGAAGCCGCTACAGCGGTAGAAGCCGCCAGTGATCGGAGAATGAATTGCCTTCTTTTCATGGATTGGATACGGTTATAAAATGGGAGACTTCTTGCCAGATAGAGTCACCTTTTGCTGTATGGTCCCGAATTTCCTGGACGATCATGTCTCTCAACTTTATCGGTTGCAGATCCATTCTTTTAAGAGGCCTCAGCATCTGAAAGCCACTTCCTCCATTGGCGAGATAATCGCTGATCGCTATCACGTAGTTTTGCTTAGCCACCACCGCCTTTCCATCAACTTTGATGTTTTTGGCTCGCGATTGATCGACATCAAAACTCACGGGCCAGATCATGCTCCGCCCTGACTTTCCAATGTATTCGATCACTTTTATCAGGTCTTCCCCGGAGATTTCCAAAAGAAGCACCTCATTCTCAAAAGGCATCACCGCAAAGACTTCACCCAATCGGATGGGTCCCTCGTTGATGGGGGCTCTGAGCCCACCGTGATGATTCATGATGGCCACGTCTACATGGGTATCGTAAGAGGCAATGGATTGCTCCAATGTGAGTCGTGTGATAAATGTCCCAAGGTTGGACTCGTATTGTCCTCGGGAAGTAAGATCGTGGGCCGCATACCCGATCACCTCGTCCATGATGGAGTCCAGTCTTTCCCGGTACGGGGCAATGATGGCTTCCATCTCATCAGAGCCCGCAATCTCTGGATTGATTTCTACCGGAGACCAAGTGTAGGAGGCTTGGTAGTCCACAGGGCTGCTGCACGAAAACAGCGCGACCATTAAAAAAACTGCGGATTTAGCTCTGAGGATTATTAGCGATTGTTTTTTCATGGTTAGGAGGCCTACCTCTCAAAGGTAAGGTAGAGGGCGGCTTTTCGGCAATGAATTGGTGGCGGTCAAGATGAAATTTTCTGCAAAAGTGGAATTGAGAAAATGCCAAAAGGACCTTTGGTGCCTCCGCCGGTCAAACTTAAGCTTCAGAAGCATGGATTCCTTTTCCGCATGCCCTTTTTTGGCGCTATCTTCCGGCTTATGAACGGCGGGCCATTTCCTCCGCTTCTCAGGGATCTGGAGTCATGAAGATCCTTGGAATTCATCACAGGTGAGTTTGAACGTGCGGAATAGTTGGCCCCTACGCAAACTACTTAGACCATGAGAACTCAGATTTTACTACTGTTTAGCACCTTCCTGTTTTTGACCCATCCCGGGTCGTCACAAAATGCCCAATATGCCAATGCCCTCAAATCCTACGAGTGGCGCGCCATTGGACCCGCCAATATGGGGGGACGGGTAACCGATATCGATGGGATCCCAGGCGATCCCAGTACGTTTTATGTATCAGCGGCCGATGGCGGCATCTTTAAAACCACCAATGGTGGGGTCAGTTTCACACCCATTTTCGAAGGACAACGCGCCTACTCCATTGGAGCGTTGACTATTGCTGATTCCGATCCTAACGTCCTTTGGGTAGGTACGGGAGAAGGTGACCCTCGAAACAGCGTAGGCTACGGCTGGGGTGTCTATCGCTCTGTGGACGCTGGAAAGAGCTGGGCGCATCTTGGCCTCAAGGAGACCGAGCGCATCAAACGAATTGTCGTAGACCCCACTAATCCAGATGTAGCTTGCGTCTGTGCACTCGGAAAAGAATGGGGAGCCAATCCAGAGCGAGGCGTCTTCAAGACCACCAATGGCGGGAAGTCCTGGGACAAGGTCTTGTATATCGACGAAGACACGGGGTGTGCCGACCTGGCCATGGAAATGAGCAATCCAAGGATCATGTACGCAGGCATGTGGACGTTTCGCAGAAAGCCCTGGCGATTTGATGACGGTGGAAAAAACACGGCCATCTACCGCACAATGGATGGAGGTGCTACCTGGGAAAAGATCATGAATGGACTGCCCGACAAGCCCATGGCCCGACCGGGTATCCATATCGCAAGAAGCGAACCCAACATCATTTATTTGATGACGGAATTCCAGGGCGGTGGCACCGCCTTCAGGTCGGAAGACCGGGGTGAAAACTGGACCATGGTCAATGACGATCCCAACATCAACTTTCGCCCTTTCTACTACAGCGACGTGCGTGTAGACCCCAACAATCCGAATATTCTCTTCTCAATCTCGGGTCGACTCAGCCGCTCTGAGGACGGTGGACGGACCTGGGAACGCATCGCGACCACCGTGCATGGCGATCACCAATCCCTGTGGATAGACCCCATGAACTCCAAGCGTATTCTAAATGGTAGCGATGGTGGCTACCAATTATCCTACGATGGCGGAGATACCTGGGAGATCATCAACAATGTAGAGCTGTCTCAATTCTATCAGATTTTTATCGACAATCAAGATCCGTACAACGTCTACGGAGGACTGCAAGACAATGGCACCTGGGTCGGACCTAGTAACTCCCTATACGCTGCCGGCATCCTGAAGCGGCACTGGAAAGGCCTGGCCTACGGTGACGGATATTATGCAGTCCCCATTCCTGGGAGTGAGCATGAGGTCTACGCTAACCTGCAGGGAGGAGTAATCTTCCATGTCGACTCGCGGCATGGAAATGTTCGCAACATCCACCCCTACCCGAAGATCATCGGCTCTGCTGGCGATGCCATCGAAGACCATCGCTTTCGCTTCAACTGGGACTCTCCGATCACAATTTCGCCGCATGATCCCAATACCGTTTACGCCGGGGCCAACGTCGTTTTCAGATCGACCGACCGCGGCAATTCGTGGGATCAGATCAGCGGCGACCTCACGACCAATGATAAATCCAAACAAAGAACTTCGGGTGGAGAGATTTATCAGGACAATACGGCCGCTGAATTTCACTGCACCATCCTCTACATCGATGAGTCACCGTTAGAGGAAGGCGTCATTTGGGTCGGAACGGATGACGGCAATGTGCAGCTGACAAGGGATGGCGGCGAGACCTGGACCAAGCTCAATGATCGCATCAAGGGGCTGCCGGAATTTGCCTGGATCGCAAAAATCCATGCCTCGGAGCACGACGCTGGAACGGCCTTTGTCACCGTAGATCAACACAGAAGCGATGACTTCCGGCCCTATGCCTTCATGACCAAGGACTATGGTCGGACATGGTCGAAAATCAGCGACGGCCTGCCGCAAGATGACTACGTCAAGGTCGTACGGCAAGATCCAATCAATCCCAATCTGCTCTACGCTGGCATGGAGCATGGCATATTCGCCAGCTGGGACAAGGGAACTTCGTGGACCAAAATCAACAATAACCTGCCCAATGTATCAGTGCGAGATCTCCGAATCCAACCCAGGGATCGTGACTTGATTGTGGGAACTCACGGTCGAGGCGCATGGATTT
>JBCCXG010000317.1:0-7136 GCA_039191945.1 Bacteroidota bacterium | reverse complement strand
GGCAAAAGCCATAAAGAGCGCAGGACCCACGCTCAGGGACTGCTGTAAGAGAAAGGACATGGGATCCTCCCAGTCAAAAGCAGTGGCACGACCAGTGAGATGGAATTGAAAGGATGGGAATCCGTTTTGGTACTGCCACCACAAGTGAGGAACATACAGGAAAAGGGCCAGCGCTGCCACCAGGTAGGGCCAGAGCTCGCCGAAGGCTTTTCTCTGGGCTAGCAGAAGCAACGGAAAAACAAGTACGCCGTGGTACTTGCTATATAACATACCGGCAAGTCCCAAACTCATGAAGATCAGGTACCTCGCCGACCTTTGCTGATGATAGCTCAAATAGGCCCATGCAAATGCCGAAAAAAAGAAGAGCAAGGGTCCGTCAGGGAATACCATGAAGGACAGGTAGTTGACGAACGGAGCCGAAAAAAGCAGTAAATAGAAATAAATGTGGTGCTCTCTTCGGGCCCAACGTAGCCAGATGAGCAGGGATGCGCCAAAGCTCAATACATGGAAGAACCGCAGGCCGAGTTCTTCTGGAAACAAAGCCATGCCAGCCTTGATCCAGATCGCGACCATCGGAGGATGGTCGTAGTAACCCCACTGGAGTTGCTTGGTATACAGCCAATAGTAGCTCTCATCATTGTGGACATCCGTAAAGAATGCCTGGACAAGGTTGAGCCCAATCCAAAAAATAATAAAATACCACGGAGAGACGTCGCCCAACCGATCGAAAACAGTCCAGCGCTTTGAACTACCCGGTAGGTCCACCCGACCCACTTACAGCGACACGCCGCGTTTCCAGGGAATAAAGTCGTATTGCCCCAAGGTCATCGCCTTGGACGCCTTACGCCCGCTGGCTACCTCCATGATGTATTCCAGCATCTCCTCCCCCATCTCTTCGATTGACGACTCTCCACGGATGATCGCGCCCGTGTCGATGTCGATGATATCGGGCATGCGCTCTGACAATTGGGTGTTGGACGCCACTTTTAATACGGGAGTGACCGGGTTGCCAGTTGGGGTCCCCAATCCAGTAGTAAATAAGATGATGTTCGCTCCGGACCCCGCAAGACCCGTGGTGGACTCGACGTCGTTGCCCGGCGTACAAAGCAAATTCAAACCCGGTGCCACAGCATATTCCGTGTAGTCCAATACGCCACTCACTGGAGATGTACCACCCTTCTTCGCCGCCCCTGCCGACTTCATAGCATCCGTAATCAGGCCATCTTTGATATTGCCCGGTGATGGATTCATGTCAAAACCGGAGCCAACTTCTGCAGCTGCGTGTTCGTAAGCCCTCATCAACTGTGCAAATCGCTCGGCGTCTTCTTGTCGCACCGCTCTGTTGATCAGCTCCTGCTCTACACCGCATAGCTCGGGAAACTCCGACAGGATCGCTTTCCCCCCCAAGGCTACAATAAGATCTGAAACATATCCCACCGAGGGGTTCGCGGAAATACCCGAAAAGCCATCCGAACCACCGCACTCCAAACCAATACACAGCTTGCTCAAAGGAGCTGGCTCCCGGGTCTGCTTATTGGCTTCGACCAAGGCCATAAACGTACCCGTGATGGCATTTTTGATCAGTTCTCGTTCCGTACCCGTCTGTTGCTGATCATAGATGAGCACCGGCTTGTCGAGCTTTGGATTCACAGCCTTCAATGCATCCTCCAACATCTCCGACTGAGCGTTTTGACAACCCAGGCTTAGTACCGTAGCGCCGGCGACGTTCGGGTTGTTGATATAACCGGCGAGCAACCGGCACAAGGTCTCAGCATCTTGCCGAGTACCTCCACAACCCGCATGATGGGTCAGGAACCGGATACCATCGATATTCTCAAAGATCCGAGGCTGTTGCGATGGACTATCTTCCGCGGCCAGCTTGAAGTCCGCTGACTCTGACAACTCGTTATTCTCGTACTTATCGACCAACTGATGCACCAATGCGGTGTAGGGATCGGCAGGCTCCAAACCGAGTCCCTTCTCAAAAGCCTTCTTGATGGTCTCGATATTTCGATTCTCACAAAAGACCATCGGAAAAACCAACCAATGGTTGCCTGTGCCCACCTGCCCGTCCGATCGATGAAAACCGTCAAAGGTGCGCCCATCGAATCGCGAGATGTCCGGCGCCTCCCAATGATACTTCTCACGTCCTTCGGTACTAAAGCTTTCCGACTCATGGGTTACGTTGAATGTCGTCAACACTTCCCCTTTGGCAATCGGCACTTTGGCCACACCCACGATCACGTCATACATTCGGATTTGATCGCCAAGGGCGAAATCCCGCAATGCAAATTTGTGCTTGGCGCGAACGTCGGATACCAGGTCGCTATGCTGATCCTGTACCGGGATCAATTCACCATGGTTCGAGTCGGTCAACGCGACGCCAACATCGTCGTGGGGGTGTACTAGTAATGCCTTTCTCATATCATAATCTCGATAATGCCGAAGCAATGGATGTGGTCGATATCGACTCCAAACATTCACTCACCAAATCTACAAATCCATCGATCGCCGTCAAATTCTGCCCCCAGAGGCTTTCATTCTTCAGCACCTGCATCGTGGCATCGCCCCCCGTCAATTGCTGGGTCCTGAGGTCTCCAAAAAAGGCCAGGACCTCCTCATCATCTTTCAACTGAAAATCACCGGATAAATGCAGCTGAATCAACGCTGCCAGAGAAAACACCAAACGCTTGGGCAACGTGCCTTTGGTATCAAGAAAATCCAAAACCGTCGGCAAGACCCTCACCCTCCATTTCGAAATGGAATTGAGGGATATGGCGATCAGTTCGTGCCGAATGAAAGGATTGGCAAAGCGCGAAAGCACTTGCTCGGCAAATACTTTTGGATCTTCATCGGGAAGACTGATGGTGGGGACGATTTCATCGAAAATGCACTGGCGGACAAACTCTCCGACCACGGGATCCTCTACCGTCTCTCTTACCGTGGCTAGACCGGATAACAAACCCACGGGAACCATAGAAGTGTGGGCGCCATTCAGTATGCGCACCTTCTGTGTGCGGTAAGGCGCGATGCTATCCACATACTTTACATTGAATCCATAGCGATGGGCCGGAAAATGCTCTTGGAGAAAATCATCGCCCTCGAGCACGAAAAGATGAAAGGTCTCAGACTTTACGACCAACTGGTCCTCAAAACCCATGCGAGACTTGATCTCAGTCATCTCCGCTTTGGGATAGCCAGGGACAATACGATCTACCAGCGTATTGGCGAAGTGCACCCTACGGCCCAGCCAATCTTGAAAATCACCACCCAGCTTCCACAGTGTCGCATACTCTTGGATACAGGACTTCAACTTGTCACCATTGGCCTCAATCAATTCGCAGGGGACGACCCCAAGTTCCGATGATTCGCTATCCCCGAGCTGCTCGAACCGGCGGTGAAGCCATTGGGTCAACTTGCCTGGAAAAGTTATGGCTAGCCCATCCATGGGATGGTCATCACTGTTGAATTGAATGCCTGCCTCGGTGGTGTTGCTAAATACCAACTTCACATCTTCTGATTCGGCCAATGCGAAAAAACCACCTTCGTCCTCGAAAGGATTGATGGCTTGCTGTATGCTGTCATTGAGTACGATCTTGTCCACGGTCTCTCCGGCTTCCACGCCCTGCATGACGTGATGGTACAAACCGCCCTGCTGCGCTAAAACCTGTACCATGCCACGATCAATCGGTTGAATGACCGCAACCCCGCTCGCATACCCGTGCGCGGTATTCATCTCGTGCACCATCCAATCGACGAAGGCTCGTAGGAAGTTGCCTTCTCCAAATTGCAAAATGCGAGTAGTGAGGGAGAGCGAAGTGTGCGTGGACCTGTTGAGTGTTTTCATCGAATAGGGAAAGAACCGGGTTTGCTTCAACCTCGAAGATATCCGGATGCAATGAAATACCCTGCCTCAAATGATGCAAACGTTTGTATCTATGGTCACAGAGAAGCAATGAAGCTCGTCCCTGCTGAGCAACCGGACCGGGCATTTACCTCCTCACGGCTTACTGACACCTACCCGAAAAGACAAGAGGCCTACATCCTTCACTGCATCGCCAAACCTCAACATGCCTCGTTAATAATGGAAATGCGGTGCTAAACAATGATCGAAAAGCCGGGCAGATTTGGAGCTACTTTTAGCTCATCGGGGACGTTCGAAGGATACCATAAAACAGTGACTCGAGTACTCTGCGCGCAGTTCCAGTGATTTGGACAACGTCACTCGCAAATTCCGATGCCTACAAAACGCTCGACGCAAGGCGTCAAAACGTTCGTCGCGTAACTACAGGTCGTAGGTTTGATGGGCATCAAACGGAGATATGATGGGCATCTAAAGGGATTTTGATGGGCATCAAAGAGAAGTTAGATGGGCATCTAACGAACAGAAAGGCTTCCTTCCCTAGGAGCGCTCTGATTCACTCAATTTTTGAAGGACTTAATTAAGTAACGTACATGACAAAAATCGGTCCAATAGGGGCCGCGCTATGAGAATAAAATCCTTGCCTTGCATTGTTAATCCGAGAGGCCGTTCGAGCTCGCAGCAATGTCGCATCAAATGCCTAGAGCATCAAAGATCAACGTTCGTTCAAGCTGTCGGAAGAGCCCGGAACAGTCCCTGATAGACTCCGGGGCCACCAACCAGGAACCACTAACCCATACAACTTGATTGCTCAGCTCAGCATTGACCTTCTTCGACCAAAAGACTGCCCACAATGCTTGAGGGTGCCGGAATGAGCAACCAGACTTCCGAAGTTTCTTTCAAGACGCACAAAAACTTCGGAAGTCTCAAGAAGACCTCCGCCTCGTCGATTAGCTACACCGAGCAACGAACAATGGTTAAAAAACAAAGACCATTAGTCCACGGATTTATTACCGGAACAGGTCCGGGGATTTACTAGAAGGAGTCTAAAGCGGACCATACGACCCGCTTCACTATCAATTATTCATTATCCAATCTCAATTGCGACAGGCGCTAAGGTTTGCGGACCAGGACCCTAAAGGTCACAATGTTCTGCTTTCGATCCGTATCCAGCATCCTTAGCAGGTACATGCCATTGGGCAGATCAATGAGATCTAGCAGCTCCTGGCCCTGGTACCTCCGCTCAAGCGGCTTACTGAGTCGTCGCTGACCTTGCATGTCATAAAGCTCCATGACTACAGTTTTGACCTTCAACTCGTCATAGGCCACGTGTAGGTAGTCCGTTACCGGATTCGGATACACACTCAGGTTGCGGAAATATCTGCGGTAGATACCCAGCGCCTCCACCAACTCGACCGCGATACCCTCCTCGGCGACGGTGGCCTCCAAGGTAAGTGACTCTTGTTCCATGCCCCCTTCGTTGACATCAAACTCAATGAAGGAGTCTGGATCCATCGGAATGCCCGGATATTCAATAGTCAAGCGGTACGTTCCGGCAGGTAGATTGTTGAAGGTAACCCGCCCCTGATCATCTGTTTCCTTGTAAGCCACCAGCTCAAATTCGTCATTTTCAACCCGACCTCCCGTCGCTCTTCGACGTCTTCGCAGCGAACAACCTGCACGTTTGACCACCCTTCTGGCTTGGACCTTTGCCCCACGGTTCTGGTTTTGAAGTTCCGCCAACAAACTCTCCACCGTCAGCGAGACTTCTCCATCTCCGTCGGCCTCCGTCAGCTCTCGAGGCCGCTGTTGCATGATGATGCTATCTCCCTCAATGCTCTCCCTGACCTGCAGCGTATCAGCATCTTCCCACAGGAACGAGTCGCCGAAATAAGTAGGCAGGAACTGAATGGTATCCCCAACATTGCTACCTCGAATAATCAGCGTGTCGGATCGCAGTCCGATCAAGTAGTCACCAGTGACTACTTCTGTGAAATCCAATCCTGTCGTGCCCAGTGACGCAACATTCAGCGTATCGAAGGGCTGATTGGGGGCTATGATCTTCATCAGCGTCGCCTGGCCAGTGGTCAATAGGGACAATACGTTGTCGAAGTCCCGATAAAGAGGCTCAAAGCCGAGGTCCACTGTAGCTAAGACTGTCTGCGCATAACTGGTCAATACAAGTCCCGGTACATTCGGGTTCTCGACAGTCAATTGATAGGCACCCTGGTTTTCGTACCTGATATCGTTGATGCGATACTTCTTCCCTTTGGCTCCTTCCACAACGCCGCTTTCCACTTCGCCCACAAATGACCACTGATACTCATTGGCCTCTCCGCCGATCAGGATCCGCAGCTCATAGTCGTCTCCTCTTGGGACCTTCACCTCAACATTTTGAGGACCGAATGGGGCCTGATCACTATACGTAAAGTTGGTAATACCCATGTTGACCTCAAGGTCGTCGAAGTCCAACTCGTTATCACTGACGTCGAGCGACTGAAGATTGGACAGAGAGGAGAGGTCAGGCAGTCGATTGATGTTGTTGCCCGACAGGTCGACCGAGACCAGACCGCCAATATCCGTCAAGTCGTCGGGTACAAATCCAGTAACGTTTCGGTTGGGCAGCTCCAACGTAACCACCCGGTTATTTTCCAAGGTGACACCGTCCCAAAGGCTAATATCGTCCTGGATCGTCCAGTTCACGCCATTGGTCCACTGTGCTCCTCCTGCAGAATCATAAAGTACCAATAGTGCTGCCTGATCTCTTTCGAGCGAACTCACACGAACGATAACGGGTGCAGAGGTCAGTACCAGATCTGGAAATCCAGGATTGGTCACCTCGACGTGATAGGTTCCCTCATCTGCAGGTGACTCAATACTCAGTTCAATGGTCGGGCCGCTGTCCTCTGTGGCATTATCATCGCGAAACCACCTGTACACATTGTTATCTCCCGTGACCGTTCGGTCAATCGTAAATGTATTACCGGCCTCCAAGAGTCGACGGACGCTCTCAAGCACCTCCTGCTGATCGGCGTAGTTGAGATTGGCACTGAGCGCGGCGTCCAACGCCTCCAATGTACCAAACTCCAGTCGGTTTCCGGATAGGTTCAGTTGCTGGAGTGAGGTGAGTCCAGATAAGTCTCTCACTTCTGAGATATCGTTGAATGACAAGTCAAGCGAAGTCAAGAGGTCTAGACCTTCGGCCACTGGATCGATCTCTCCGGCCAGGGCATTGCTATCCAGCGCGACAGCTATCACTCTGGCTTCTGCCATC
>JBCCXG010000316.1:0-7145 GCA_039191945.1 Bacteroidota bacterium | reverse complement strand
GGCTGGATAAGAAAGGTGTCTTGATACTGAGCGAGACGGCTGGTGCTTCCAAAGAGCTGTCAGACGCGATCCTCATCAACCCAAATAATCAGAACCAGTTCGTAGAAGCACTCAAAGAGGCCCTGACCATGCCCGAGCGCGAGCAGATGAGGCGAATGGACATCATGCAACAGTCCCTGCAGCGTTACAATATTCATCAATGGGTCAAGCTATTCATGGAGCGGCTGGACTTCATCAAAAAACAGCAAGAAGGCCTGCAAACGAAACCCCTATCAGATGCGATCCGGTCCGAGATTGTTCAAGGGTATCGCCGATCTAAGCGGAGAATCCTTTTTCTTGACTACGATGGCACGTTGATGGGGTTTCACGCCAATCCATCAGATGCCAAGCCCGACAAGGATCTAAAGAAGATCCTCGCAGCACTCACGGGAGATTCACGCAACCAGGTCGTAATCATCAGTGGGCGCGATCGAACAACACTCAGTGACTGGATGAAAGATTATCATTTAGATATCATCGCCGAGCATGGTGTATGGCACAAGGGCACGGCTGGAGATTGGGAGATGATATCAAATATGACCGACCGATGGAAAGACGAGATCCAGTCCGTACTCAATAGTTATGTGGACCGAACACCAGGGTCCTTCGTAGAGCAAAAAGACTACTCTCTGGTATGGCACTACCGCAAGGTAGAAACCGGACTCGGCGAGATCCGAACACGTGAACTCACCAGTCACTTGAAGTATATCACCAGTGACAAGGACCTGCAAGTTTTGGAAGGTGACATGGTCGTGGAAATCAAAAACTCCCAGGTAAACAAAGGAAAGGCGGCCACCAAATGGCTGCAATCCAACAAGGGCGATTTTGTCATGGCTTGCGGAGACGACTGGACAGACGAAGATACTTTCAAGAGCATGCCATCGGACGCCCACACCATCAAAGTCGGCGGGCTGTCCTCCGCTGCAAAGTACCGTGTAGAGAACTATAAGGACATCAGAAAGCTGTTGCAAGACCTCATCAAGTAAGAGCTTGTTTCCACGCATTGCTAGATTGACTCCACATCCCGTAAACGACAGCTTAAGAAGGGATCCGCAGCTATTGCAAGACACTCCGAACCGAAAACCAATCATTTGCAGAAATTCCATGTGATAGACGGTAGAGGTGCTTGGACCCTGGGGTCAAGCGGCAAGAATCGGTAGCTGCAACTTAGCAGTATCCACCTATTTTAGGCAGGAATGCATTTCAAGAAAAATACAATCTAAGGAAACGGAGATCAGTAGACAACAACCCCACGCATACCACCAGGGATAGGTTGAAAAGATATAAATACCGTCGAAATTCGAAGTATTTCGTACCTATCGGTCTATTTGAATAGTACAAATTGGGCATTCACTGACCTACATGTTTGCAAAACCGCTTATTTCCTTATATTTGGCGTAAGCCGTCCTATCTATGTTTAGAAAGTTTTTTAAGAATCCCCAAGTTGGGATTTTGGTTGACATCGTCGTTGGTGTAGTAGTGTATGTAGTCCTCTTGGTGCTACTCGTCCACGTCGAACGAATCAGTGACCAATCGGCCCTCACAACTTATTCCAATGCCTTTTGGTACTCTATTGTCACACTGACCACGGTAGGATACGGCGATCTATTTCCCGCAACAGTTTACGGAAGAATCATCAGCTCAGTCTTCGTGTTGCTGAGTTTGAGCGTGCACATCGTACTGATAGGGACTTTTGTCAACCTTATGACGACTATTAAAGAGAACAGAAAAATGGGAATAAATGGCACGAAGATGGCCGAGCACGCCATCATCATTGGTTGGGATGATTTTGGACAAATGGTTGTCGATCAGCTCCTGGGCGTGGGGAAGAAGATTGCAATTGTGACAGACGACAAGAAAGACATTGAGTTCATCCACGAGCAGTATGGAAATGGTTCGGGCATCTTTACCCTCTACAGTGATTTCAAGAATCTGGAAAACCTGAAAAAGGTAAATATCTCACAAAGCTCCATCGTCTTTATCAACTTCGATGACGATACCGAGAAGTTGGTCTTCATCATCAATGTAAAGAAAGTGTACCCGGAACTAGAGTTTGTCGTTACGCTAGAAAACGGTGACTTAAAAAATACTTTCATCGCGGCCGGTGTCCGCAATACGATTTCAAAGTACGAGATCTCCTCCAAATTGCTAGCCAGTTATATGTTCGAGCCTGATGTCGCCTATTACAGCGAATCGATCATGTCCTATCCGCAATCAGATAGTGATTATGACATCAAACAATTTCTGGTGACTCCAGCCAACCCCTTTGTGGGCCGCCCTTACTCCGAAGCATTTTTCGAATTGAAAAAGAAGTACAATTCCGTATTGATTGGAATCACCAAAAGGGACAAATACGGGGCCAAAAAACTTATCAAAAACCCGCTCGGAGATCTCAAGATCGGGCCTGGCGATTACTTGATCGTGATCCTCAACGGCAAGGCCTTCAAACTGCTGCGCAAGGTATTCAACGTAGAGGAGGGGGTTGTGAAAGACAAAGCAAGACGCGCATGAGGCTCCTAACGCTCACCTTAGTCATTGTAGGATGCGCTACACTTTTGGGCTGTGAAAATACGCCCATCAATGAGGGAGAAGAGTTCCGTCCCAAGGAAATCCATGAGAACATCGACTATCATTTCGACAAGATCCGGGTCGATGGTGTGGAGTACCTTATCCTTTCCAGAGATAATAATAATCCCCACGAAGGCTTTGGCTTTATGGCATTTCGCGCTAATCAGTTGGTACAAAAACAAGACTCTACCATGGCCTACCTGCGGATGATGGCGCAGCTACAAAAGGAAATGTACGCTCAACAATTCAATGTCCCTCAAGCCGAGGTGGACCAATACGCTGAGTCACTTTTTGAGAGATACCTGAGCAATGCACCGAACCTCCGGGCTACAACAGGCGAGAGCTATAGTAGCGATCCGAGAACAACCCGCCTGACCGACTAATCAGTCCAGTGAATTGAAGTAGGTCCGTAAGTCCTTTAAAACTTGAGAAGTCTCAGGGTTGACCACGATCGAATCCACCACATCCTTGGCTACTTTTTCTGCATCGATCAGTTCATCCTTGTCTCGGAAAACTTCATCTAATATGCCACAATCGTAGACCAGCGACATAAGGACCACAAACGAAGGAGTAGGCTTTGCATTCTTAAAAACCATCGCCCTCAGGATGTTACGGATTTCCTTCTCGTAGGCGTAGTTGGCATTCCCCATGCGCTCGCTCAAAGGGATCCACAAAAGCTTCGTCTCCTCTCTTCTCAAAATACCTCGCTCACTCAACAACTTATCAAGGTCCTCCTTGATATGGTTGAAGTGGCCCGTCAGGGACTTGATCTGCTCAATGATACTAGGACCTGTTTCGAGGCGAGACAACACGCTGTCCAATATCCCGTTTTGGGTGGTGGAAGGATCTTTCACCTCGACAGCTCCCTGATTGAGGTTAATTTTTTCTGTGAGGTATAATTCAAGAATTGCGGCGCTGAGTACACCAGGTATATACCGCTTTTCGGCAGCGGCCAGTAGTCGGCCCTCTTCGTCGTCCAACGCTATGAGATAAAGTCCTTCCGCAATACTAAGTTTCATGTGTTCAATTTTGTGCTATTACCAATTGCCACCATTTGATCAAAACTACTCTCCAGAAGAGCACTTTTGCCAAGTAATGGTCCCGCCATATTGCGAATGGAGATGCAGAGTAAATTCATCGGACACTTCAAAATGGAATAACACCATTTCGTCAGAACCTCAGGAAGACTTAGGTCGATCGGGAAGATGACACGTAAACTCTTCAAGGCCAATCGCTTTGGGCTGCGCAAATTTAGGAGAAAATCTCCTACTTTTTCAACAGCATTGGGATAGTTAGGCCCTGTACTAGGATGGAAAAGACCACACAGCAGTAGGTGGTGAAGAGAATCACTTCTTTTACCTCGGTTGGTATGGATTCTATTCCGGAGAGAGATAATGCCAAAGCGACCGAGATACCCCCCCGAAGGCCACCCCAGGTCAAGATTTTGATCGTACCCGGTTCAAAGGTTCGCCAGCTCCTCATGATGGTAACGGGTATGGACACGCCCAGAAACCTGGCGGCTAGCACGATAACGATTCCTACAATACCCACCACGATCATGTCCGGAGAAAAACTTTTGGCAATCACAATCATCTCCAAACCAATCAAAATAAAGAGAATAGCATTCAAGGCTTCATCGAGTAGGTGCCAAAATTTGAAGACGTACTCGCCAGTAGCGTTGGCCAGGTTTTCATCGCGCCCTTCATTACCAATAAAGAGTCCCATGACGACCATGGCTAGTGGTCCTGAGAAATGAATCAGTTCTGCAATACGACCGCCCACCATCACCAGCGTCAGGGTTACCAATACTTCCAGCTCTACGTGATCATTGTCTATGAAATTCAGCAACTTGAAACCGAGGAAGCCAAATAACGCACCCAAGATCAGGCCTCCAAAGACTTCCACACCAAATAGCTTCACGACATCTAGTGCACTAAATCCCGTTTCCGCAGCAGCATGTGCAGCATTTGCTGCGCCTTCTGCAGCTTCATGACCTCCACCATGAGCAGCTTCTGGAGCCGCTATACCGAGAATCGTGAGAAAGACAACTACTCCTACGCCGTCGTTGAAAAGCGATTCCCCAGCAATCTTGATTTCCAAGTTCGGGGCGATACCAAATTTCTTTACAAGCGCCAGTACTGCGATGGGATCTGTCGGGGAAATCAACGCACCAAATAGTAAGCAGTAGATGAGGTCCATCTCATAGCCAAGCCACCCAAAAACATACTTCACTAAGTAGCCTACGATAAATGTGGAGAGCAGCGTTCCCACTGTCGCGAGTACCAATACGGCTGCTCGTTCTTCCAACAGTTTCTTCAGATTAATACTCAGTGCACCAGCGAATAACAAGAAATTAAGCATCACATTAAGGAGGACCTCCTTGAAATCAAACTCCTCTACGATACTTACTGCTATTCCTCCTACAGCTGGAAACAACCATCCGAGAAGGAGGATCACCACTGACATTCCCAAAGCAATTGCCATCAATCCAATGGTGGAAGGCAGCTTTAGTACTGAGATATTGATAAGCGTAAAAATCGCGGCCAAGAAAATCAGCAGCGTGATAAGATCAAGAATACTCATGAAGCAACTGGCAAGTCAAAAAAACCCGTTAAACGCTCCGAAAATAAGGATAAATACCACATTATAAAAATGTAGAGACCTGGGCCAGAACCCTATAGACCCCCGCAGCTATCGCTTTACTCACAAATACCGGTCGTCCGCTCCGGAACTATTCCCGTTCAATTAAAAATTTGCTCTTCTACTACAAAATCCCCCCCTGTCAGTAATTTCGGGAGCGAAAACCCAGATACCCCAGACATGGATCTGAAAATACTGCGAAGTTCTTTGAGTCCTAACCCTCTGATTGTACTGCTATCGGTAGTTGCCGGATGTGCCTCGGTCAAGAACTTAGGAGTCACCAACGACCTCAATCAACTGATCCGGGAATCTGAAATCTTGCAAGACCAATACATGGGGTATACCGTGTACGACCCCTCGACAGATAGGACCCTTCTCGCTATCAATGAAGACAAGTACTTCACGCCGGCAAGTAATACCAAGCTCTTCACGCTGTACACGTCTCTATTGAGCCTACCAGACTCGGTACCGACATTTGCCTATCGGCTGGAGGAAAACAAATTAATATTGAAACCCCTGGGCGACCCGACCTTTTTGCACCCGGATTTCGAGAGCCAGGAGGTGATCACCCAACTCAAAAACTTCCCAGTCGACACGATCCTTATTCATTGGCCCAACGAGGAACCTGAGCGGTATGGTCCGGGTTGGTCCTGGGATGACTACTCCTACGGCTATCAGGTGGAAAGAACAACCTTACCCATGTACGGGAACGTCTTGACCATCACCCAAATTGATTCCACCACCATATCACCTTCCTTCTTTTCCGACTTTGTAGGTTACGCCAGAGCGCCCGAAGTATACCGAGACCGCTACCAAAACATCTTCCACATCCCGATAGATACGATAGAGGGGGACACCACGACCTATCGCGTCCCCATTCAAAACAACCATGAGCTCACCCAATTGCTTTTGTCCACCGAGACGGGGAAGTCGGTGAAAGCTCATGATGCAGCTTTCTTCTATCCAAGAGACACATTGTATAACGGACCGAGCACTCCACTCTTAGCTTTGATGGCAAAACGTAGTGACAACTTCCTTGCGGAGCAGCTTCTCCATATGTCGGCTACCCTATCGCAGTCAGAATCAGTTGACGCGCACATCATGAAACTCGGGGAAGGTGAGATGTCATTTTTGCCTGACTCCCTGATATGGGTAGATGGCAGCGGGCTCAGTCGGTATAATATGATCACTCCAAGGAACCAGGTGGCTCTGCTTAAGCGAATGTACCAGACATGGAATTGGGAAGATTTGTCTGCTCTCCTACCTACGGGAGGTGTGAGTGGGACTATCCGAAGCTGGTATGGGGCGGAAACCCCTTACGTCTTTGCGAAGACGGGCACACTTCGGCACAATCACTGCCTCAGTGGGTATGTCAAAACCAAATCAGGTAAAACTTTGATTTTTAGCTTTATGAACAATCATTTCACTCGGCCCAGCTCCGAAATCAAACGGGAAATGCAGCGGCTATTAGAAATGATTCGAGATACTTACTGAGCGGTAAAGTTCTGGCGCAACCCACCCGTCAGTCGCAAAAGTTGCACTTGGGACTCCAGTAGGTTGTAAGTCGACTGCAGGTTCACAATGGCCGCAGACAGTTGATTGTTCTGCACGGTACGGTAGTCAAATGAGTTAATGGTACCATTTCGAAACTTCTCTTCGGAAATTCGCAAATTCTGCTCTGCTGATTGATAGCGACGCTCGTTGATATCATAGATCTGCTTTCGAACCTTGTATTGATCCAGGGCTTGTACGAGGTCTCTGCTCAGTGATGCTTTTAATTGATCGGTTTGCAGATTGCCAATATCTTCCCGGATAATCGCTTCTTTGATAGCCCGGTTCACGCGTCCACCGTCAAAGAGGTTGAAGGAGACGGCAAAGTTCAGTCCAAAGTTTGCATT
>JBCCXG010000315.1:0-7147 GCA_039191945.1 Bacteroidota bacterium | reverse complement strand
CTGGCACCATTGATTCCCAGCAAAAAGGTACAGGTGGTGAACAGGTAAAAACTGTCAATCGTAATCGCATAGGTCGCCAGTAGTGCAACCAGGACCGAACCACCTGAAATGTAAAGGAATGTCAACCTACGCCCTAACCGCTCCATCAAGAGCGTCACCGGAATCGTGGCTGCCGCGGTACCCACAATGACGGTCGCGACTGGAAGGGTGCTGAGCTCGGGAGATGGCGCCATGGTAGCCCCTACCAGACCTCCGACAAATACATTTAAGGAATTCATTGACATCATGAAGACTTGCGCGACGGTGAGGACCCAAACGTTTCGGTGCATGCTGCAAGATTATCGAATTCTCTTCAGCCCTGAGCCATATTATTGGCCAAGAATATGTTATCAATTGTTATAAAAGAATGGATTTCTCCACACCTTTGAAACTCGACTGTAGGTAAAGGCAGCTCTTTGTTATCCGCCCCATCCTGTATGACTCAGAAAACCTGCATTCAGAGGTCAATTCCTGCTCACCTCAAACTCCAGGCTATCGACCGCAAATGCGGTGAAAATCCCTAATGCATTGCTCATATTGGACGGTGGCTCATTCAGATCTCTTGAGTCTTGGGTAGCGCTATTGAATAAATCGACATACTCTTCGTTCACCGTGAAGACTTTGGCCACATGCCGCCCGTAGGTTTCTAAAGCGATGGCGATGATTTCGAACGACGTAGCCTCCGAGGGCTCGGAGATAAATCGAAAAGAAGAAAGTAACTCGAGGCTCTCCTCTGGAATCTCTTGCGGGAGAATGGGATCTAGTTGCTCTTCCTGGGTTTCAATTACCACGAAAAACGATCGACCGGGTATGGGGTCCCAGCTCAAGGTAATGCGCTCCTCCTCAAACAGCGTCTCAATTTGATCTCGTAGTGCCAGCGTCAGTCGCAGTTGTGGCACGATCAGCTCGGTGTCAGATAAGGTAAGACCGGTCGGCGGCTCAGGTACCGTCGTCATGGCGAAGGCACTGGTTCCCTCGACGTCGATCTCAATGCGATATTGCTCGAAGCTCTCGATAGACAAAGCGAAATCGTCAGCGAAGTACTTCCCAGCATCTGGGTCGTACGAAAGGAGCACGTCGCTCTCGGTGGACAACACACGAACCTGGGCGCTTGTAATCGGCACATCCGGTAAAGAGTCTACACTCAGAAGCGCCGTCTTTTTGATTTTGATATCGTCAATAGGCAGGCCAGCAGTGATGAAGGCCTCCACTACAAATTGGTCGGTATTGGGTCGCTCCAGGTCCTCACAGCTGAAAGCACTTATGACAAGAATGACTGGTAAAATGTATTTCAACTTCATGATGACCTAGAAATCAATGGAAAACAATAGGTTGGGGGTAAAGCCCAGGTAGTTGATCTGGTTGATCAATGGCGGTGACTGTCCGAAATCGTACTCGGTGTACCACACGTTTTGACGGTTAAACAAGTTGAACAGCGAAAGGCCAAGGCTGGCATCCGCTTTCCCCACGTCAAAACCGTAGTGAGCTGCCAGGTCTACCCGGATGTAGGGCGGATTGAAGGAAGCATTCCTTGCTCCGAGCCCGATGTACTCTAGCGTGCGACCATCCAAGAGTTCGATCTGATACCGATTGGCGGGTTCTGAAAACGGGTTTCCGGAGCCATAAATGAAATTGGCAGACAGGTTCCATTCTTCAACTTCCACCGCGTGTACCATCTTGAACTCATGGCGCTGATAGTGCAAGGGTCGAAAGGGGAAGCCATCATTGAGATCGGGAAAGGTTTGTTGAATGTCATTGAGTGTGTACGAAGCCCATCCGGTGTACATACCTTGTTTCTTCTGAATCAGGAACTCAATGCCTCTGGTAAAACCATCTCCCGTTCGGAATAACTCCTCTACCTCTTCGTTCAGCCCACGACGAAACTGCAGCGAAAACTCTGTAATGCCTTCAAGGTCCTTATAATACGATTCAACATCAAAAAGCCAATTGTTGATTTCGTAGGATGCGCCGACTACGTAATGGATGGCGCTGCCCAGGTCAATAAGGTCCCCATCCGCAAGTAGCCAAAACTCCCTTGAGCCCTCGGAAATGTTCTGGTTGATGATCTGATTGGCAAACTGATAGTGCCTTCCGTAGGCCGCCTTGAGTTTGAGCTCTGGCGTCATTTGATAGCTCAAGTTGAGCCGAGGTTCGAAGAGTAGGCCATCCTCAAATTCGTAATTTGAAAATCGCAATCCCGCAATGAACTTGAAGCGCTTACCAATCCCATTCTCGCTCGACACATAAAACGAAGTGAGATTTGCCTCCTGCTGCCTTGTGAGCAAGGTGACCGTATCATCGCGAATATTGTCGTAGTCCACTTGATTGTGGGTATATGCGAAGCCAAACTCCGCCTTGGACTGCAGACTGATTTGCCACTCTACATCCGCCCGGATACTTAAATCGATGACACTGTTCTCCTCTAGTGTCTGTCGGCTACGATCGAAAAGTATCGAATCAGGCTGCGCAATCGTCACCTGCTCGTCTCGGTCGTAGTTGCTGAAGTACTCCGATCCAGCCACCAGCAGGTTTGAGTACCACTGTGGCCCCCATTGCCTGGACCATTTGGTAGAGAGTCCCCTATTGCCCCAGTCCGTTTGCTCATCCAATAGATAATCTAACTCAACACCTTGATCACCAATATTTGTATTAAACTGCTGCGATTCGTCCAAAAAATCTTTGCCATTATAGGTACTGAGCGTAATCATGTCCTTGTCCGACGGTCTGTAAGACAGTTTACTATTCCAATCAAAAAAGTAAAAGTTGGGCTCAGTCGTGATCGTGTTTGCCCCTTCTAAGGGGGTGCCTGCCAAGTTGCCCGTATTGTTGAGGTTGTCAATCAGGTTGTTGTAAAGGCCACCTTGTATGATTTCAGTGTAGGACCGTCGTCCAGCCACTAGCAAGGAGAGCTTATCTCCCAAAGGAACCTCCAGGTAGCCACCGAAGCTGAGCAAGCTAAGGTTAGCGCCCCCTTGCACCTTTTCGAAGCTCCCCGTTTTACCCGTCAGTTCGACCACGCCTGACGTTCGGCCCCCGTATCTGGCAGGAAACGCTCCTCGAAAGAGTCGCACATCCTTAATCGCCTTGGTATTGAAAGCACTGAGGAAACCAAAGAAGTGATCCACCTTGTAGACCGTCATTCCATCTAGCAGCGTCAGGTTTTGGTCAGGCGTACCACCACGTATGAATAGGCCCGAGGAGCTCTCGTTGGTGCTGCTGATACCAGGAAGCATTTGCAGAGCCCGAAAAATGTCCGGTTCCCCGACACTGGGCAGCAAAGCCAGTTGTTTGGTGGACATGGTTGTGGCACTGATGCCAGAAGTCGCATCGAAAACCTTGTAGGCATTGGCGGTAACGACGACCTCCTCCAATTGCTCTTTGATGGGCTCCATTTCGATTCGCAGGAAGTCTTTGACGCCGCCAAGTTCGATCTCTAGGCTATTGAATCCCACATATCTTACCTCAAGGATGGCCTCATCTGATTCGATATTCACCAGACTAAAAAAGCCATCCAGGTTGGTGACCACGCCGATACCTGTTCCCTTTATCGTCAACGTCGCAAAAGGCAGGGGTTCGTTGGATCCTTTCTCGACTACTTTGCCGGAAATGGTCCTCTGTGCTTGGGAGGACAAAAAGCTCGTCAAAAGGAAGGCGCAGATGATCAGTAGCTTCAGATAGTGTAAGTCACGGTTCGGATCTTCCTTGTTCATGGGTGGTAATTACGGATATTTTCTGCAGACAAATACATCGCTTGGCGAGTAGAAGTCCAGCCTAAAACTGGCTGAAGCTGATGTTTTGGATACTGAAACGCCCTTTATCTATCATCAAATGACCCAAATAATGGTTGATTCGGATTTCTCATCGACGATTTATCTTCATATCACCATCTGTCAATCCAACCTATCGCCGAAAGCCTTTAAATTCGACATTGATTGAAGAGGAGAATCCAAGAAGATCCCTACTGAAAAAACTAAGCCTATGTCCGAAACTAAAAAAGTGGTCCTCGCGGGCTACCGCGATCTCAAACGAAAAGTCTCGAGCGAGTCTTCCAGTTCACTAAGGACCGCACTCGCAGAGTTAGGAGACACGATCAGTTTTGGTTACAAGTATTGTCCGGACCTGGAAAAGCATCCAAGTGCACAGTTGGCTGCGCAAGCCATCGTGGCAGCAGAGTCGCAAGGAAAGTCAGAGGCGATTTACCAGGAGATATCAGGAAAGGAAGAGTACTCTCAATCCTACGTTTTTGCCGTGGCACAAAGGCATGGTGTAGACATCGACCAGTTTACAAAAGACTTTCACAGCGAGTCCGTACTTCAGCGGGTAAAGAACGATATCGCCGACGCAAAGGCTTCTGGTCTGACGGTGTTTCCTGGTTTGACCATCGATGGTATTCCCTACAATGGCGCTTGGGACGATTACTCACTTTTCGATGCCATAGAAAAGCGGGGAGGTAAGCACATCACCCTTGCCATTGAAAGCTTCTTCGAATGGGGAGCTTCCGCGGCTGCGGTTTTGATCATTGCGACCTTCGGAGCGCTATTGATGGTCAACGTTGGTTTTCACGAAGTGTATGAGCACTGGAAGCATACCGATCTAGGAGTTATGTTTGGCAGCAGCGGCCTGATCCTGGCGCTAGAAGTGTGGATCAATGATTTCCTAATGGCGATCTTTTTCCTGCTGATAGGGATTGAGATCAAGAAAGAAATCCTCGATGGCGAACTGTCCGACATGAAACGTGCCGCCATGCCAGTCGTCGGGGCTCTCGGCGGTATGTTCATTCCCGCTGGTATCTATGCGCTGATCAATATTGGAGCTGAGACGAGCAACGGCTGGGGTATTCCTATGGCAACGGACATTGCCTTTACCTTGGGGTTGATGGCGCTGCTAGGTCGTCGGGTCCCGTTGGCACTCAAAGTCTTTATTTCAGCCCTCGCGGTCGCGGATGATCTGGGGGCCATCGTGGTGATCGCCCTCTTCTATGGCCACGGGTTTCATCTGATCCCCTTTATTGGCGCCATAGTGGTGATAGGCGTTATGTTTTTCCTCAACCGACGTAAGGTATTCAGCATTGAAGTCTACATGGGATTGGGGCTGCTGTTGTGGTTCTTTATTTTTCAGAGTGGTCTACACGCCACGCTTGCCGGTGTGATCACGGCGATCCTCATTCCTACCCGAGATAGTGCCAACCTGACCAAGATTGCGGAACAGACCTCCATCATCTTTGATCGGGCCATCGCTAAAGTCAACGATCCCTCGACACCACAAAAGACGATCTCACATTCATCTCTACAGATCCTGCAAAACGCTGTAGAAAGGTTGCGAGATCCGAGTGACACCTTGATGCATGGACTGGAGCGTGTGGTCAATTTTTTCATTCTGCCACTGTTCGCCTTTTTCAATACAGGAATCTTGCTGTCAGGTATGCAACTGGACCTCGTGGCACCCGGTAACTTGGGCATTCTATTGGGATTGGCCATCGGGAAGCCGCTGGGCATTGTCGGCGCATGCTGGATGGCTTCAAAATTAAAAGTGGCCCAGCTGTCCTCTGACATCACCTGGCCACTGCTATTGGGTGGCGCGGCTTTGGCGGGCGTCGGTTTCACCATGTCGATCGTAGTGGCAGCAAGTGCTTTCTCCGGAGAGTTGCTAGCGGCGTCGAAAGTGAGCATATTGATCGCTTCCACGGTATCTGCGATCGCAGGGTTAGTCATCCTCCGCTCGGTAACCAAGCCTCAATAGTCTGCCCAGCGCTTAAAGTCGGTGGCTTTCTCTTTGCTGATGAGTACCTGTGTGGGCGACTCCGGCTGCACTGCCAGCAGCAATCGACCATTGAAATAGGGCTCGATCACTTTTATGCACGACCGGGAGACCAGGAACTGACGATTGGCCCTGTAAAATTCCCGAGGGTTCAGCTGTTGCTCCAGGTCATCAAGGAAAAACTCAATGGCGTACTCTTTGCCGTCCTTCTTCTTCATGAAGACGCCTCTCTCTTTGATGTAGAAGTAGGCAACTTCCGAGATTTCTACCATGTGCATTTGCTGCCTGAAGTGGACCAGGAAGCTGGATCGATAGGTCGTTGGCTGCATGCTTTGTGCGAGGGCCGTCAACTTACTCAAATAGTCAGGTGGTGGTTCCTTTTGTGTCGCCAAGAACCGATCGATAGCGACGTGCAGTTCTTCGGGATTGATTGGTTTCAGCAGGTAGTCGAGGCTGTTGACCCGAAAGGCTTGTAACGCATACTCGTCATAAGCAGTGGTGAAGATGATGGGGATCTCGACAGTCACCTGTTTAAAAATCTCAAAACTGTTCCCATCATTGAGGTGAATGTCCATGAAGATCAGATCGGCAACTCCTTGCCCTCCCAGCCACTGCAGGGCACCGCTGACCGTGTCGATGATCGCAACGACTTCATAAGAGAGGTCCTCCATCTTATTCAGTTCCTTTCTTAGTCGATTGACTGCGGCCTCCTCGTCCTCTACGATCAGTACCTTGAGATGATTTTGGGTATGTTGTGCTGACATTTCTTTTATGGTTAGTCTACCAGGTCTTTGTGATTTGCCACCTGCCCGACGGGAAGGGTGACTGAAAAAAACTTGTCACCCTTTTCTATTGTAATAGGGCTAATGAGCGAAGTGAATCGCTTCTGAAGATTTTGAAGGCCAAATCCGCTCTCGTGCTCTTCATAGACCTTTGGGTTCAACTCATTGGTCACCTTGATCGCGCCCTCTTCGCTGAATATCTTCAAGACGAGTGGCCGATCCCTGGAAAACTGGTTGTGCTTTACGGCGTTCTCAACGAGAAGTTGAAGTGATAACGGTGGGATCATGTAGGTCAGGAAGTGCTCGGGTAGGTCGATGTTGAGCTCCACTGTATCATTGAATCGCATCTTGAGTAATTCCCAGTAGTAATTGAGGAATGCCAATTCGTCCTCCAGGAGAATCAGGTTGTGCCTGCTCGATTGAAGGACAATGCGATACAAATTCGAAAAGGACCGCACAAACTCAACCGCCTTCTCTTGATCATCTTCGATCAGATCAATCAGGGTATTCAAGCTATTGAATAGAAAATGTGGGTTGATCTGCTGTTTCATCGCGTTCAACTCGGCTTT
>JBCCXG010000314.1:0-7161 GCA_039191945.1 Bacteroidota bacterium | reverse complement strand
GGTTTTCTCGGTTCTCAGGATTGAATCCCTGGGATACATTGCTGGTCCATACGACGTAGATGAAGGACAATGGCCGGTACTCCCAGGCGAATCGAATGTTCCAGATGTCTGCGTCGTATGTAACAGCAATGTATCCCAGGGATTCAATCCTGAGAACCGAGAAAACCGATTCGACTCGCAGGAACTGATCGGGAAAATCACCTATCTACACCAGTTTTGAGCGGAGATGATCCGATGGTGGAGGTAGTCATAAAGTCTCCATAGGGCAATAGTCGCTGAATGAATAGATAAAGGATCAATTATGACTTACATAAATGATTGTAAATGACTGATATCACTACCGTTAAGGGACCTTATCGCTAGTCCTAGTGAAATTCGGCATCGCGCGTCAAAAAGTGCTGACTAACGGCAAACAATTCAATGCCGAAACATGCTTATGGGGGCAAAACAGTAATTGACAATTATGAGAAAGCTATTCCTAAAGCCTTTGTTGCCTTTCGCCGTTCTGGGTAGTGCCCTGATGGTGAGCTGCAGTGATGACGACGACAACGGAGGCACACCCACCTTGGATATACCTACCAGCTACGTATCTCCAAACTTTGACAGCAACGTCACCGCTGAACGCACGGTGATTGGTGAGTTGTCTGACATGACTGCTGCAGCGAATGCTGCGGAATCCAATGCGCAAACGGACATGACCATTGATCCTATCGAGTACCCTGGTACACTGTCTTCCGTGACTCTACCGTCCTACCGGTCACTTGTGACAGACTGGTTGGCGGAGCTCGTTGCCGCGGCCAATTCCGAGACTGGATTTATCAACCCCGGAGATGGCATGCCGGCCGAAGGGGAAGAAGGCGGACTCTTAGGTACGAGACTTCTAGATGAAAATGGATTGGAACTAGAGCAGAATGTGCAGAAAGGATCATTTGGAGCTGCGCTTTACAACCATGCACTGACGGTCATCAATGGTTCACCCACTGCCGACGATATTGACAAGCTGGTCGAGATCCACGGTACGGACGTGGATTTTGATCCGTCCAATACAACCGCAGCGGCTACTTACTCTCGACGAAGGTCAAATCAGACTACCGAGACCGGATTTTTCTACGATATCCGGACCGCGCTCATTACGGCTAAGGCAGCCATTGAGGGTGGCAGTGCCTTCGACGACATTCGTGATCAGGCACTAGCTGACTACCTATTGGCTTGGGAAAAGTCCAACTTCGCAACGGTCATCTATTATGCCAATGCCACCAAAGTACAGTTACAGGCCGCGGGCGACGATGAAGCAGCGTTGGGCAATGCTTTGCACGCTTACGCGGAAGGCGTGGCTTTCGCACATGGCTTCAAAGGCGTATCCAACAAAATGATCTCTGATACAGAAATCGACAATGTTTTGACCCTATTGCTTGCTCCTGAAGGGGAAGTGCCTGAAAGCTACAAGTTTTTGAATGACGCGACCTTGTTAGGCAACCTGGATCAAGTCATTGATGACTTACAAGCGATCTACGAATTTACCGACGCTGAGGTAACGACCTTCTTCGTCAACGACCCAACATAATCAGCACCAGAATCATAACATGCAACATAACCTTGCCGTGCGTGTCATGGCGAGGTTTTTGTGTTTACTAAACGACGACCAAAATGAAAACGAGTAGATGGCTGAGAACGTGGACGACAACCATGAAAGCAATGCTGCTGATCATTACCAGTGCTCTTGTCACCCTTTCCTGCGGGGATGATGACAGCGAACCAGCAGATGCGGGTTTTGACCGCAGCGAGCTGCTGGAAAGCCTTGCCACAAACTTGATCATTCCTAATTTTGAGACACTGCAAAGTAGTGTTGCTACACTATCCTCAGCCACTTCAGCCTTTGTTGAGCAAGCAGATGAAGCCAATCTGACCGCCCTGAGAAGTGCTTGGGTGCAGGCGGTCAAGGACTATCAGCACTGCTCAGCGTTTGGTTTCGGCCCGGGAAACTTAACGCTCGGGGCCTTTAGCACCGTACTCGGCGTCTTTCCCGTGGATGAGGCACAGGTGGAAGCCAACATTTTGGATGATGACTTCAATCTCAGCGCTGCATTTGATCGAGACATTCGGGGCTTCTACGCAGTAGAATACCTGATCTATCGTGAGAATCTCACAGATGCTATGGTCGTCGCCACGTTTGACGATGATCGAAAAGACTACCTATTGCTGATCATGGGCGAGTTAGCAACGACCTTTGACAATATTGTTGCAGAATGGAATACTACGTATCTCCAGGAGTTTGTTTCTGAGGATGGTACCGCCGCAGGAAGTCCCATCTCTTTGCTTTACAATGAATGGGTGAAGGACTACGAAATCCTCAAGAACTTTAAGCTGGAATTGCCCGGTGGTCTTACTGCGGGCGAGCCGGTTAACCCTGCCCTGGTTGAGGCGTACTACAGCGGGATTTCGAGAGATTTGATCGTCGAACACTTCGAGAACTCTAAGAATGTATGGTTGGGCCGATCTCGCAGTGGTTCTGATCTGACTGGCTTCCGATCGTATTTGGAAACAGTGGTCGGTGGTCCCGAACTCATCGAGTCGACGCTGACGGCGATCGATGGAATTGACGCAGGCATTGTTGCGCTCCCTATGGGTCGCCTTTCTGACAACATCGAGGCCCCAGAGATCGGAGCGTTGCGAGATGAATTGCAGAACAACACGGCGAATTTCAAAAGCTCCATGAGCTCCTTGCTGGGCATTAGCATTACCTTTAACTCGGGAGACGGGGATTGACCCACAGCTCATTTGAGCGTCAAAGGACTACATAGAAAAGCACTTGACTATTGGGAGCAACCGGTATCGGTTGCTCCTTTGGTTACATTCCGGATGGTCTTTGGATTGGTCATGCTCTTTAGCACCGTCCGGTACATGGCCATGGGCTGGGTGGAATCGCAGTTGATCGATCCTACGATTCATTTTAGCTACTATGGATTCGATTGGATATCGCCACTGCCCGGTCAATGGATGTATGTCATCTTTGGGATGATGATACTCGCTGCTTTGGGTATCCTGGTAGGCATGTACTACAGATGGTCTGCCGTTCTCTTTTTTCTGTGCTTTTCGTACGTCGAGCTTGTTGACATTACCTACTATCTCAATCACTACTACTTTGTCAGTCTGGTTTCATTCCTCTTAATATGGGTGCCTGCAAATCGCTACTTTTCGATTGATGCGAAACGGGACCCAAGTTTGCAAACGGTGCTTGTCAGTCGGTGGTGCATTGACATTTTCAAGCTTCAAATCGCTATCGTCTATTGCTATGCAGGTCTGGCGAAGATCAATGCTGATTGGCTTTTCAAGGCTTTACCGCTGGCCATTTGGCTGCCGGCGAAAAGTAGCCTGCCACTCATTGGTCCGTTAATGAAATACAAAGCAACAGCTTTCATCTTTAGCTGGTTCGGCATGCTCTTCGATACGTTCATCGTCGGTGGCCTATTGTGGCGGAAAACCCGTAAGTGGGCCTTCGCAGCTGTGATTGTATTTCACGCCATGACGGGGGTACTTTTTCCACAAATAGGTGTCTTTCCGCTCGTAATGATTCTGGGAGTGACCATCTTCTTCTCCGGGTCTTTTCATCAGAAGCTGCTGGATCATCTCTCCTCAATACTTCGAACAAATATTTCGAAAAATGCTTCATCAACAATAGGATATATTAAAAAGGGACTGCTTATTTATTTTTTATTTCCATTTTTTCTTTTTCAAATCCTTTTCCCCTGGCGATATCTGCTGTACGATGGCAATATCTTCTGGACGGAAGAAGGGTATCGTTTTTCCTGGCGGGTGATGTTGATGGAGAAGGCCGGCAGTGCCACATTTTACGTCAAAGATGGAGAAGACGGACGAGAGGGGGCTGTGATCAATCACCAGTTCCTCAATGATCATCAAGAAAAGCAAATGGCGATGCAGCCTGACATGATTCTACAGTATGCGCACTGGCTGGCGGATCACTACCAATCACGAGGTATGTCTGCGCCCAAGGTGCGCGCTGAGGTCTGGGTGACCCTCAATGCACGCCCTGGTCAGTTGCTCATTGACCCACAAATCGATCTCGCACAGATTGAAGACGGCTGGCAACCCAAAACCTGGATATTGCCATTACAGTCAAACCCTGAACAATGAGGCGACCATTACTTTACACGGTGCTACTCTTTGCGTGTACTAAGGTATTGGCGCAGTCATCGACCCTTTCGGGTTACGTGACGCAAGGGGAGGGAGGTAGCCCATTGATTGCGACGGTTTATATCCAGTCATTGAACCTGCGGACCGAAACAGATTCGACGGGATATTATGAGCTTGCAATACCCCTGGGGAGGTACGACGTCGAAGTCTTTAGTCTGGGCATGAAGAAAAGCCAGGCAACAGTTGAGATGTCAGAGGACTTGCTATTGGATTTTCAGTTGGAAGCCCTTTCTGAAAACTTGGAGGCCATCGAGATCACTGGTGAAAAGACGGAGACCATCGGCCTGACCCGGCTGAATGCGGTGGACGGTGTGGCGATCTACGAAGCGAAGAAAAACGAAGTCATTGTATTGGATGACTTTGCGGCCAACCGTGTCAGCAACAATGCACGACAGGTCTTCGCCAAAGTTCCGGGTCTCAACATTTGGGAAAGTGATTGCGCAGGACTACAGCTCGACATTGCCGCTCGTGGGCTCGGACCGAGTCGAACGGCTCACTTCAATACCCGGCAGAACGGATATGATATGAGCGCAGACGCATTGGGCTATCCCGAGAGCTATTACATACCGGCCCTACAGGCGGTCGATCGAATCGAAGTGGTACGGGGTGCTGCTTCGCTGCAGTATGGTACGCAATTCGGTGGCATGCTCAATTTTAAGCTAAAGGAGGCCCCGGACAAGCCTTTCGAACTGACTGCAGAGCAGGCGATCGGTTCTTTCGGTTTACTCAACTCGTTTGTGAGTGTGGGAGGCACAGTCGGTGAGCTGGACTATTATGGTTATTATCAATACCGAACGGGTGACTGCTGGAGGGACAACAGTTGTTTCGATTCGCATTTGGCCTTTGGTCGGATGGGCTATCAGGCGTCAGATAAGCTCAAGATAGGCTTCGAATATTCTTTGATGGACTATACGGCCCAACAACCTGGTGGTCTCACCGATGATGACTTTGCCTCGGGTGATCTTACGCAATCACGTCGGGCACGCAACTGGTTTCAGGTATCGTGGAACTTGCTGGCTTCCACCATCGATTACCGTTTTTCGGAACGGACGCAGTTAAACATTCGAACCTTCGGGTTGCTCTCTCGCCGCAATGCACTGGGCAACCTGGTCCAGATTGGCGTGCCAGACAATCCCAATGAAGAGCGAACACTGATACGTGATGACTTTCGGAACTTCGGGGCGGAAGCACGATTACTGCACAGGTTTGTCTTGTTGGGGAAACCCTCCGCGTTAGTCGCGGGAGCGCGGTACTATAATGGATCCACAGAACGGATCCAAGGAGCAGCTAGCGCCGACAGTAGCGCCTCCTTTAGGTTCCTAAATCCCGACGATCCGGAAGAGTTTGACTATTTGTTTCCGAGTAGTAACTATGCCGTTTTTCTGGAAAACCTGTTGGACATCACGCCACGGCTCAGCCTGACAACCGGCATCAGGTGGGAGTACATTCGGACGGATTCCGATGGTGTGTGGAAGTTGAATCGACGGGACTTTGCGGGCAACCTCGTGTCGTCGACTACGAATACGGACCAGACGTCCGAGCGCCGCAACTTTCCGCTATGGGGCATCGGTGCAAGTTACTACCTGACCGATGAGCTGAACCTATATTCAAACTACTCTACCAACTTTCGGTCCATTACTTTCAGTGACTTGCGTGTGGTGAACCCCAACTTCCAACTAGATAGCCTTATCACGGATGAGAATGGCTTCAATGCCGATCTCGGAATTCGCGGCAAATTGTTGCAAGGTGTAAATGTGGATATCAGCGTGTTCTTGATGCGTTACAACGACCGCATTGGACAATACGAACTCCCGGGCAGCACGACACTATTCAGGACAAACATCGGGGATTCTCGTCATATCGGTATTGAGTCTTACGTTGAATTTGATGTACTGAGACTAGCCCAAATCAAAGCCAACGAGGCACGGTTATCTTTATTTGTAAATCTCTCCGCTACGCGGGCGACGTACATTCGCTCGGACATAACAGCGATTCAGGACCGAAGGGTAGAGTACGTACCCAACATCATGCTGCGCACAGGGTTGAACTACGCCTGGAAGGGGCTGAAGGCCACGTATCAATTCTCTTACCTCGGCGAACAGTTCTCGGATGCGACAAACAGCATTTTCAATCCCAATGCCCTGACCGGCATCATTCCTTCGTACCATGTGATGGACCTATCACTGGAGTACCAACTGGATCGGTACAAGCTGACGGCAGGGGTCAATAACTTGACGGATCAACAGTATTTCACTCGTAGAGCTGAGAGCTATCCTGGACCAGGCATCATCCCAGCCACGCCAAGAAGCTTTTACTTGTCCCTAGGATTCACTTTGTAGGGCGGGTAGCGCGAGTCAATAAGGCTTCTTTGTCGAATGCAATCACTTTCGTTCAACCCGGATTTTCGTCCATTCATCGGCTCAAACTAGTCGTCAGTCGGAATGATTGTCATGTAACGGCACTATGTGCATACTTTTGAATCATAAGTAGTTTTTTCATTGGTTTGGGTTTTAAAAAGCACCTGGGATTCCATTAGGTGCTTTTTCTTTTTTTACCCCTTAGTATCCTTCGTCCCATCGATCATTAGATCTACAACTATGAGTTTCATTTCAGAGTAGCCTCCTCATGGACGGGTAAATTTCACCTTTTTGGGTTGCCATCTGGGCTTAATGGATGTCACTTTCAAACCTTTCGGCTATTCAATCCTTTTCCTGGAAATGTGGACGTTTGTTTTAGACCACCCCCTGTACATACCCTTTGTGCTGGTCAATGCTTGGGTCATTTACAAGGCGATTCAAGATTTAGCGTATAAAGACGCTGCAAATGATGACTCAAACGACACCGGCGGTGATGGCCCATCAGATCCTTCGCTCGATCTACCACCTGGCATTACCCTCCCTAGTGATAAAGAACCGGCTTTGGTCGACTAGATAGAGCAGTGCTCTCGCG
>JBCCXG010000313.1:0-7184 GCA_039191945.1 Bacteroidota bacterium | reverse complement strand
TTTGCACGACTTCCTCCGGGGTGAGTAGTCCCATGTTCATGTACGGAGAGAGCACAGAGTGAAAAAGAAATACGCCTTGCTGATCAATGGCATCCTCGTAGGGACCAAATTGATCAAATCGCTCTTTCAAGAATAGGTCCAGCCTCGCCACCGCCTGATCTCTAGTGGTAGCCCAATTGAAGTTGTCGAGACTTCCCGGATGGTCTGAAAACATCTCAGAGACGGTTTTTGTCACCGCCAGGGTGTGGTCGGTCGGCTTAGCCGATGGTTGAGATGGGATAGAGACGCCTTTGGGAAGTTTCTTGCGATTGTCTTCGTCAAAAGACCACTGGCCATAAACCGGACTACCGTCGGCTTCGACCAGGACTTGCAGCTTTTGGCGTTGCTTTTCGTAGTACTTGGCCATGAAAGGTCGTCGCGCCTTCTGGTCATAGGCCTCAAAATCCTCTCTGGTGCTGATGAATTTTGGCGATTGAGCCATTGCCAATGTCAGACCCCTATTCTCACAAAAAGCCTCGATACGCTCCGCAAAGAATCGGTCCTCTATTTCATAAGTCACCAGCTCGGTAATCTGACTATGACTGTCCAGGACTTTGGCCAGCTTATCCTCAAAGGACAAATCGGTTTGTTCGTCTATCTGAACGTAGGTAACTGACCAAGACTCACGGATCACATCTCGATGCGATCGCATAGCAGACAGGAACAAAACTAGCTTTTGCTTATGGTATTGGAAGTGAGTACAAAGGTCTCGGTCTTCTGCCATGTAGAAAAGCGTACCCTCATCAGGCGCCAGAGCGTCATGGTGGGGAAACAGGCAATCGCCCAAAATCAGGGCAAGACGGTGATAAGTCATACGTCGGGGTTAACCGCTGCCAATACAGAGGTGTTCAAAGGACTCACCCTTGATTTTGGTAAGGGCTTTTCGGACCCTCCTCGCAAACACTAACTCCATGACCCAATGAAAACCATCAGGCGATTGCGGCTTCTTGCCTGCATATTATGCCTAGGTCCATTATGGATCATACCGTTGTATACACCTAAAAGTGGCTAGCGGCAGCGAGCCGGCAATGACTTCATAAGTAAGATCACCTTCCAGTCCGGCAACTTCCGAAGCTGCGCCACGACGTCGGGGGAGGCAACTTATTGCCAAGGATCAAATTGATCGTCTCACCGGCGGCCGGTGCCTAAAGTATACTGGCGGGAGCACGCATCCTCCCAAAACTCTTTTGACCGTAGGGTACGTTCCGGCTGATGGCCTCATTCCCCCACTTCGCTCATTAACCGTTGTCTATAAGGGCCCATCTATCTACCTTCCACCCACGACAAATCAACAACCAACACACAACACATGACGCGGTCGGAATACAGAAGCCTTGAGCTGAGCGTAGGTAGAGATGTCCTGGGAAAGGACTTCGACCGGATCTTTTCGCAGAATGATCCGCAAAAGAATCACTCTCGATCCGCACTTCGCGTACAAGACAGGAAACGGTTGAAGGGCGAGCCCTACCTGGGCGAAGTACCCCGTCTCAAAAACCGGGTATGGACAGACCATCCGACGAGAAACGGCATCCGACAGCTTGCCGTAGCAGGAGAAGGCTTTTACTATGATATCTTATCGAATGCTAAGGACATGAACCATGTAGCCATGATTCTTAGCAGTGGATCAGGATACTCCAATGCTAAGCCAATCATCAAATTGTCCAAAGGAGAGACGCCCCAAAAGCCGCTCTTTGTTGATCGGAGTACTTGTACGGTACTTAACCTCAATGCCCACCAGGACAAAAAAGAGGCCGCGAAGTACTTCTTGACAAGGTATTTCAACTATATGAAACGATACATAGAACAAAACTAAAGGTGACCGTTCTTGATTTCCACGCATCGGGATCCCTGGTTTAAACTGTACCATTATGCAAACAACCACTACAATCGACACCATCATTGAGCCGCTAGACGAGCTCTTTAGAAAGCACGGCTATCGCAATCACTTGCACGAAGAAGATCCAAATCTTGAAGAGGATATCTCTAAGCCGGACCAGTTCATTACCGCGGCATGGCAAAAGCATCTCATGACGGAAGATTGGATCAAAGCCGAAGTGCCGATTCGACAAGATGCCCGAGAAAAAATCGATATCGTCGACTACCAAACACATACCGCCTACGAGGTCAAGGTGTCTGTGACCGACGTCAATCAGGAGTTTTATCAGGCCCTATGGAAGGTGATCGCCTATAACAATAACCATGATAAACCCATCAAGGCTTTGGTCTTTTTGTCAGAGCACAACGGCATCAAATTCCTCGAACAGTCGACGCTGTTTCAAGAGACGATTCGGTTGATGGACTCGGGTATGTTTCCATCGCAAATCAAGATCACACTCAGAGCTATCGCCGTGAATTGAGTTAACAAAATATTCCCGAAACACGCAACTGAAATCCTCGGCCAAAAAGTCGGGGATTTTACTTTTTTGAAGTGTCTGGCTAGAGAGCGGTCGGCCCACTAATCCTCGGGATCCGATGGGTAATACGCACTACAATGAATGGAAAGAATCGATGCTAGGGTCGCCCTTGAATTGAGGGTATTAGGTGCGGACGTTATCAACAACAATGAGGGAGATCGCTTACGGTTTAACCATCAAGGTAGATAGCCGAGCCAGCAATTCGATTCATAAGGTTTAACGAGAAAGCCCAGATTTGTGATCATCGCATCTTACTCGAGCTTGGCAAACGATGATAAACGCCTGCCGCTACCTCGAATTTGGCATTACTTTACAAGCATTACCGAGCCATTCTTCGTGTATCGCCCCGTCTCAGTACCAAGGTCCACCGAGAAGTAGTAGACGCCTGCAGGTGCCTCCAGCCCCGTAGACAAGCGACCATCCCAGCCGGTCTGCGTCAGGTCAATATCTTCGCCCTGCCACCTAAAGGAGTGCACCTCTTCATTGAATGAATCCCACACCGAAAAAGACACCGAATTGATCTCTGATCCCGCAAAGTAGGGTCGAAACCGGTGATTCTCATCATACATACCCTGAGGAGCAAAAGCTGAGGGCACAAAGAAAGTAGGTGCAGTCAGTACCGGCACTTGCGCCAAGCCCAACAGCAGAGGTTCTGAGGAAAAAGACATGCGTGCACTCGTTCTGATTTTTCCAAAACTCACCTCATCCGTATCATAGATATCACCGCTGGTAACGATTCGATAGGCACTATCCGCATCCGAATAGTAGACCAATGCGGGCTCGTAGTCATTGGCTCGGATCACATTGGACTGAGCAAATGACTGTAAGTTCACACCAGAAAAATCCACTGAGATAATGCCTTCATCCCAGATGGCCTGACCGCTCTCTCCTAGAGCCACGCGACCGCTCGAAAGCGACCGACCTACTGCGCTTATCCCCCATTGGACCTGGGACGCAATGCCTATCATGTCTTCGCCAGGAGTGAGCAGCGTATCCGCAGGTACTTGGCAAGTCACTCGCAGGATGGTTCCCCGAGTCGCTGAAGAAATCTGGAGATGGTTTTTGGCACCATTGATGCCCATCGGAAAGGTCACGGGATCTTCACCTACTACGGCAAGCACTGGACCCGCTACGAAGCCGTCTCCCGCTACGATGGTCTCACTCCCAATAAGAAATCCATTGGCATCACCGGCGGTAATTGACCCCGAAATCAAGGACAAACTATCGGTAACCACTGCCCATTGCGTATTCAGAGACAAGGAAGCACCTTCGGCCAAGGTCATCTTCTCGATGATCAGTGAATCACCGGTCAGTTCTTGCTGGCCATTTCCATGAAACTGTAAGGCACCCGTTTCGGTGTTCGACTGAAAGTCGAGCGTACTGCGTCCGATGATTTCACCCTGATTGTCGAGCGTGCCAGTGAACGAAGCCGCGGGGCCGATGTGTAAAGTACTATTTGTACCAATGCTCATGGTCGTCGAGCTTCCCATGACCAGCCCTTGAGCCAAGGCAGTGTGACAAAGCACCCAGAGCAAACCTATTGTTAAAAACCTCATAAGATTAAATCCCGCCATTAATAGCCCTTGACACTTCTACCCAGCGACTTAGGTACACATCGTATACTAATTGCAGGCTACTCCCTTCATTGAAACTTATCGGTATGGTGGGTGCTCCTTGCAGGTCGATGTTGATACCGTTATTAGTGCCATCTGCATAGTCAATGACCAATAAGTCATTGGCCCCAGCATTGACCAAAGTGATCTTCTGACCGGGATACCCCACTGGTAGTTCCGTCAAAGGGTTGGAGGTCGAATACTCCACAGGGTAATATTCGCCATCGGGCAATGTCGTAAGTTTTCCATCTCCTGGGATAGTGGTCAGCGCCGGAGCAACCGCGGACGGCTTCAACGCCACATCTCGCCAAGTCACACCATCATGCACTTTAAGGTTTCCGTTGAATTCCAGCAAGCCACCTTCTGGCGTATTACCACCGCCAGTATTGTGTGGCCCCAGTTGGATGGTATTGCCTACTTTCAGACTGGCGTAGACCGTCGTCGTATCAGGTTGCACCAGCAACGTCGGAGAGATATCGACATCGAGATCTAGGGCATTGGTAGGTGTGGGATTTCCCTCTACCGTAAGGAACTGAATCGATCCATTCCTCATGAAAAGTATAGAGGAAGGTGCGTTCGCTGTTCGGGTGTACAATTCGTTGCCGATGGGAAATACATCGTCCGACATCGCCTCCCCGATGATAGGCCCCTGGCTATTGGTCCCGTTGAAGTGAAAAAAACCGAGGTGGTCACCTACTTGAAGCGGGGTTTTGGGATCCTGTACATTGATCCCTAGGTGGTAGTTCGGTGAGTTGATCCCATCACCTAGGATAATCGTGTTGTCAATAAGTGCTTCGGTCTCCGAGCCCAAGGCGATCGCATTTTCTCCCTGCACTTCAGCTCCAGCTCCGAACGCCACTCCTCGATGGCCATCCACAAATGTCCCCGGGCCAATTGCCATGCCACCTATGTTCGTTGCAACTACACTCGCTTCGTGCCCCATCACCAGGTTGAAACTGCCTGGGGTCACCCCACCTTCGCCAGAAGCGTTGGCTAGTAAGACATTATTTTCTCCATCCGGAATACCGTCTATATCCCCGAGTAAGTGATTGCTATTCTGATCGATGATGTATGAACCACTCGAGGAGACTTGGGCAATTGCCTCGTCCAGTTCCACAATGGCTTCCTGTACGTTCCTGGCGTCAATCGACGTTTGATTGTCATTGAAGTCAACTTGTGACCCTCGTAAATCATCTAAGCGATCATCTATCCTATCTATCGCTCCCTGAACGGTATTCGCATCCAAACTGGAGTAAACACTATCAAAAGAAACCTCATTCGCAGCGCTGATCGCCGTAAGGTCACCGTCATCCAGACGCTTGTCGAGTGCGTCAATGGCTTCTTGTACAGTGGTCGCCGACAATTCTGAACTGTCAGCGGTGTAAGCCACGTCTTGTGCAATGGGAGGAGTGGGTACGATAACGCTCAGGTCTACTTCGTTGCCATTGTCAATAGATAGCGTATTGCCGTCTAGTGTAAGTCTTTGATTATCAGTTATGGAAAGCGCAATCCATGAGGGCGCATTCCAATAGTAAAAAACATTGCTATCCGTGTCGTATACCAATAGACCGTTGTCCTGGGTGCTCAGCGCCATGGCTTCTCTTTGAGTCGCAGAGAGCGTAGGTACTAGCAAGCCCTGGTCTCCGTTGGGCGCATGCAAATGCAGTACGGCGTTTGCATTAGGAGACGTGGTGTTGATGGCGATCGTCTGATCTTGGGAGAAAGCTTGTAGCAGTAATACACACAAGGCTCCGGCCAGTAGTATGCGGATGAGGGGATTGTATCTTTCCATGCAGCAACTCTTTTGGTTCTCAGGGGAAGGGGCACAAAGGCACCTTCAGTTGTTTTTTGTGTTAGTTGTCAGCAGCCTGCTCTTCAGGCAGAACCACCAAATGCTGGAAATAGTGAGTGTTGACAAGAATACACATCACGGACCCATAGGCCTCTAATGACGATACGATAAAAGAAAACAATAGATGGGAGCCCTGGAAATAATTACAGGTCAGTGGGAAGGATCAAGGCATAAGTAGGAAGGAAACAGTGGAATGGTCCGTTTGGGATACCGGTCAAGAATAGACTATGTGGCTAGTAAGTCAGCCGATTTCCTCTCATGATGGATCGTGAAATGATCATAAAAAAACCACCTGACAGGTGGTCGCTCTTTTTCTTATCAACACTAATCAGAAAGCGCTCTTGTAGCCTTTAATGACTTCGGGTTTGTACTCCTTCACCAATGAAAGATACTCCTTCGTTTCAAAGTCTTTCTTAGCTGCAAGACTGAAATCATTGGCCGTTTTTCTGCTACTAGTTCGTTTCTGCAAAGATCTTCCCATAACGTAAAAAGATTCGTTCTCTTTCTTCCTCCTGCTCTGTTGGTATGACAAAGATAAAGCTATTTACATCCACACCAAATACCCTATATCTACTGCTATCTACCTTCCTTTGTAGTATTCGAACGTAGACATTGTATCTTTTGTTTGTTCGTTCATCCCCTTCACTCAGTAGTGCAGCTGCAACCAGTCCGTAAGTGTTACTACCTGTTTCACTCTGAACTTCTCTCATTATATCTAGTACTGTCGCTCCTATGCGCCCAAATTTGAAATCACCACTAAGCAACCGGTATTTCCTGTGACTCTTAACCTTCCGATAAAAATCCACCGTCAGCAGGTCTCCAGGATACGCCTTGATCTTGACAACGTATTTAGAGCATCGAACCTTCGTCTTCACCAAAAAGCAATAGATATACTCGTACGAATAACTCTCGGATGAGGATCTGTTGCTATCCCTCTGGACGAATCGGTAGGGCAGGATTGATTCTGGTTCGAACATGCATGGCGAAAATACCTAACCCAATATTTCAATCATCCAACCAAGCCATTCACACTATCTATTATTCTTCTTGATCCATCGCTTCATCTCTATCGAAGAAGTTGATAATGAGATGTTCATATATGTGACCGAAGTTCTCAGTTGACCCCCATAAATCAAAAAAGCCCTGACGCTCGCCAGGGCTTTTCTCGCAGGGGAGGAGGGATTCGAATCGAACCGTCGAACCGCCCCGGTACCCTCAGCCCAATGTTTTCAAAACGCCGCATTCGACGAGGAGGCACAGTCGCAT
>JBCCXG010000312.1:0-7198 GCA_039191945.1 Bacteroidota bacterium | reverse complement strand
CATCAATGTCTTTACCATGCTCCTTCTGAAGCGTGTGCGCGAGGTGGGTATCAGGAAGGTGATTGGTTCCAGCAAGTCCGACCTGTTCGCCCAACTGCTTGCAGAGTCCATCTTCGTCTCGCTCATTGGGTTTACAGGGGGGCTTGTTCTCGCGAGCTTGTGCTTACCATTCTATGGACGGCTCACCAGCATCGAGCTGTCTTTACAAGAAGTAATGGTGGCCGGTTACCTTGTTCCCTTCATCGCTATGGCCGTCTGTACGGGTATCGTGGCGGGTGCATATCCCGCTTATTTGGCGGTCAGTCATTATTGGAATGGCAAAGGCAACGGAGACGATAGAATATCACTTCTCAGGCACGGCTTGGTGACTTTTCAGTTTGCCCTTTGCCTCTGCATCCTGACAGGAGCGATGGTGGTCTACCAGCAGCTTTCCTTCATCCAAAATCGCGAATTGGGCTACAATATGGATCAACTCGTCGCGGTCACACCCTACGGGAAACTTCGTGAGGCCCTGATTGAGCGTCGAGACATTTTGCTGACCGAGCTTGAGGCGACTGCCGGCGTCTCCTCCGTTGCATTTGTGACCAATCGTGTCGGGGAGTCATTGAGTATGGAATCCTTCCATCTCGCATCAGACGGTATCGATGGGCCGGATGATGACCATACGGTCAACATGATCTGGGCGGATGAGTACTATCTGGAGACCATGGGCATAAGGTTGGTAACAGGCAGGAACTTCTCTCCGGCTACCGACAGCTCAAAGACCTTTATTGTCAATCAAAAGCTGGCTGACAGGCTAGGGGGTGATGTCGTGGGCAAGAGGATTCTATGGCAGAATCGATCGGGGGTCATTGTCGGAGTCATGGCCGACTATCACCACTATAGTCTTCACAAAAAGATCTGGCCGACTGCCATTGCGTACACGCCGGATTGGTTGAGTCACTTGATGGTCCGCTTGGAGGGAACGGATCCTTTGGGTACGTTGCAGGCGTTTGAGTCAAAATTGATGGAGGCAGCACCCGGTGCGATGGTACGTTCGACATTTACCGACGACCGCGTAGAGCAGATGTACCGGGAAGAGAATAGCATGCTTCGTATTGCCGGAGTTTTCGCGCTCATGGCCATCATCATTTCAGCGGTGGGCTTGCTAGGGTTGGCATCGCTCGAAATCACACGACGGACCAAAGAGGTGGGGGTGAGAAAGGTGCTTGGGGCGTCCATCCGGCAGACGATCACACTGCTCGGCCAACAGTTCATTTGGGTTATTCTCCTGTCCATCGCGATCAGCACACCACTCAATTATTGGCTGGCTGATTCGTGGTTGTCGGGTTTTGTCTTCCAAACCTCCTTGGGCTGGTGGTTTTTTGCCCTACCGGCTTTGTCAGTAGCACTCCTTGCCGGATTGATTGTCATTATACAGGCGCTGAAGTTGGCTCATGCCAACCCGGTTGAGTCTTTACGGTATGAGTGATGGGGCTTGAAGATACTTGGCAAGGCGCTTGGGGTTTTTCTGTGGAGCGCAAGGGCAGCATTTCATGGCAAGATGGCTCCCGCTCTCCGCTATATCTCGGCCGCGCTGCCCACCGCGCCTGGCCACGCCGGATGCCACTGCGATCGGGGCTATTTTGCCGGAGCTTGCCGTCCTCGACAATAGAGGGTGTGGTGTATAAGTGAGGCGGGTGCTAAGCACGCCATTGAGAAGTAGGGGTCACTGGCCAGTCGTTCAGCGACTGAACTATTTCATCGTTTGCTGCACAAGCCCTCAAACCTCTATCGGGTCGAGCCAGGAAAGTTTTAGGGATTGACTTTGACGTCAGGTGACCAGAGGGGTTAGCAGCGCAGTCAGTAGTATTTTGCATAGATCGGCTTAAGGTAACCAACACAAACCCTCCGAGTTGGCGTCGCCATGGATAGGTAATTCACTATCCCTGAAAGGCATTGGTGTTCGTTCGGATCCGACTGTCCAGCCCTAGGGTGGAAGCCCTCACGATGGCGTGTGGTCCGTGACTCGTTTTGATGGCATCCATGGCCTGGTAGAGGTTGATCGAATCCTCCGAATCCTCGAACATATCTATTTGGTAGTGGCCGCGAATGAGTCCACTCAACCGGACCCCCACGAGTCGCAAAAGCATCCTTCGGGTGTAGAGCTTTTCATAGAGGTCGAGGACTTCTGTGAGTACATGGCGGTCATTGGAAGTGTAAGGCAAATGTCTTTGCTTGGTCTCTGTATCGAAGTTTGCGTACCGGATCTTTACCGTCACACAGGAAGCCAGCTTCTCCTCCTCTCTCAGTTGATGGCACAGCTTTTCTACCATCGCGGTGAGCATGGATTTCATGCGATCCACATCGATCGAGTCTTGATGGAAGGTACATTCGGTGGAGATCGACTTCCTTTCGCTGTATTGAGCTACGGGTGTGTGGTCGATGCCATTGGCTCGCATCCACAGCGCCCGGCCATGTTTTCCGAAGGACCGCTCCAGCAGCTTTATAGGCATTTGTCTTAGCATGTGCACATGAGTGATGCCCATTTCGGCAAGAAATTGTGTGGTTTTAGGGCCTATCATGGGAATCTTGCGGACGGGTAGGGGGGCGAGGAAGGACCTTTCCAGACCTGGCAGTACTTCACCTTCACCATCCGGCTTGTTTTCACCTGTAGCCACTTTGGCAACGAGTTTATTCACCGCTAACCCAGTGGAGATGGGGAGCCCGGTTTGCTTTTTGATCCGCTGCCGCAGGGCCATCGCCCATTTAAACGTCCCAAAAAAGCGGTCCATACCGGAGGCGTCCACGTAGAATTCATCGATAGAGGACTTTTCGAAAACCGGGGCCTCCTCTGCAATAATCTCTGTGACCATCTTAGAATGGTAACTGTATGCCTCCATATCCCCAGAGATGACCTTGGCGTCTGGGCACAGTCTCAAGGCCAGTCGGGTAGGCATGGCAGAATGCACACCAAATTTGCGTGCTTCATAGCTGCAACTGGTCACAACACCCCGACCGTCCTTTCCGCCAATGATCAACGGAATGCCGCGCAATCGATCGTCTCTCAAACACTCCACAGCGACAAAGAAGGCATCTACATCCATATGCAGGATCGACCGATTAAAGTTTGTATCCATTGTTGTTACCTTAAGAAAAAATATTACCTACCCAATCCTGGGTAGGCAATACAATCGTGCTAATAACATAACATCCGAGCGGTGTTGTTTTGCTAATTTATTTAGTATTTACTTTATAATTACGGTTATAGTATATATTTTTATCATCTAATTACTAATAAATATAGCAAATGGGTCCTTTTGATGGCAGTGTCCGCATGGAAGTACTTTCAAACGCTCGGGCGGCGGTAGCTTGCGCCGATGAGTTCAACCTTAAGCTCAGCACCAAGCGATTGAAATCGGGGAAATGTCAAGTGAAGTTTAGCGCCCGAGTCAGGGCCGCGAAGGACTTGTATGGATATGTATTGGTGGATTCTGATCAGACCTTGAAGTCTGTAGTCAACAACATCGAACATCGATTGCAGCATATCCAGCAGGCGACGGACTTTCAACAAATCCATCTGTACTCCATTGGCAAACGGTCACAGGATCGCATGAGCTTCATATTCTTCGATCACACATGAACCAGGAACAGGAAGAACTACTAGAGCGGAAGTGCTTTGAATTTGCGGACAGATTGAGCGATATCTACGTGGAGGCCCCGGATGACCCCACTGCATGGCGTTTGCGCCAGTTGCATTTTGCTGCGGTGAAAACAGGCGTTTTCGTGCGCAAATCACTGATGCATGATTCCAGGAGGGAGCACGCTCATCATATGTTGCAGGCTTGCATTCATGCGCTGGAGTCTGAATATTGGCTGCAGCTCCTCGTCAGCAAGGAACCTTTTGAAGCTTTGAATCAGGCCTTGCAACAAGTCAAAGAGATCATTGTGATGCTCTCGCAAATTTTGAAATTGAAGAATTTTAACCCAAACTACTGATATGTCTCTCATCGCTAATAACATAAAGGTCCTGAGAAAGCAGGCCGGATATACGCAGGAACAATTTGCTGAAAAAGTAGGCGTAAAGCGCTCTTTGATAGGCGCCTATGAGGAAGCCCGGGCCGAGCCCAGATTGCAAACCCTGTCGAGCATCGCTGCTGTACTGGAGATATCGACAGATGCTCTCATTCAGCACGACCTGTCAAAAGGTAGAGTAACCGCGGCACAAAAATCCGTGAAAGTTCTGTCGATCACCGTGGATGAAGCCGACCGGGAGAACATTGAACTGGTGCCACAAAAGGCCGCTGCAGGGTACCTGAATGGATATGCAGATCCGGAGTATATCGCGGATTTGCCCAAGTTTCGACTCCCAACCCTACCCAACAACGCCACCTACCGGGCCTTCGAAATCCAAGGCGATTCGATGCTCCCTTTGTTGTCAGGGACGATCGTTATCGGTCGGTATTTGGAGAGTGTCGATCACATCAAAAACGGCAAGACTTACATTCTAGTGACGCCTGAGGAAGGAGTAGTTTACAAGCGGGTTTTCAATTACTTGGAGGATCGGGGAACGCTGTATTTGGTGTCGGACAATAAGAGCTATTCTGCGTACGAAGTACAAGGAGATTCCATTGAAGAGATATGGGAAGCCAAGGCTTACATCAGCATACAATTTCCGGATCCCGAAGCCGCGGCGGAGGTGTCGGTGGAGCAATTGACGGGTCTGGTGAAGGAAATAAGTACAAACGTCAAAGAGATCAAAGACCGTCTCCCACCTAACGATTAGGTAGATTTTTACTGGCACTTCATAAAAGATTAGGCGATCTTTACGTTACAACTGGTGTAATAAAGAAGGTTTGTGAAGATCTACCTAAACTTAGTTTGCCTACTAAGTGCCGCCACCTGCTTATCCCAAAGTCTAACGGTCGTCTCAGGCAAAGTCATTGAGTCGGAAACGGGTACCCCCATTCCCTTTGCCAACGTCGTCTTTGTGGGCACGACCGATGGGGGTATCACCGATTTCGATGGTAACTTTTCTATTGAGTCCTACCAATCCGTAGACTCGGTAGAAATTCGCTACATCGGGTACGTCACCAAAGTAAAGCCCATCACCCAAGGATCCACGCAAGTTGTCAATTTTCAGTTGGATGAGAACCTCACGCCGCTCGCGGAAGTGGTGGTCTATGCCGGAGAGAATCCAGCATGGCCTATCATGCGACAGGTAGTCGAAAACAAGAAGGGAAACGATAAACGTGCCCTCGAGGCCTACGAGTATGAGAGCTACACGAAAATAGAGGTTGACATAGACAACATCTCAGAGAAGTTTAAGGGCCGGAAACTTGTCAAGAAGATTACGACCGTACTGGACAGCATCGAGCAAATTGCCGGGGAGGACGGCCAACCTGTACTGCCCATTTTTATATCGGAAGCCTTATCGAGGTACTATTATCGGAGTGATCCGACATATAGAAGAGAGAACATTCTCAAAACGAAAATAAGAGGGGTGGGATTGACAGACGGCTCTACCACCTCTCAAATCATAGGATCCACCTTACAGGAATACAACTTCTATCAGAACTGGCTCAATATTGTGAATAAAGAGTTCATCTCGCCCATCGCCAATGGGTGGAAAGGTGCTTATCATTATTCATTAGAAGATAGCTTGTACATCGGTGACGATTACTGCTACCGCATCGAATTTGAGCCCAAACGAGCACAGGACCTAGCCTTTACAGGGATGATGTGGATCACCAAGGAGGACTACGCCCTGAAGCGGATCGATGCAACTGTACCCAAGGCCGCGAACCTTAACTTCATCGAGAAGATCAAAATCCAGCAAGATCTCACGAGGACCTCGGCAGGTCCATGGATGCCGGAAAAATCTCGGGTTGTCGTGGATGTCTCCCAGCTGTCGTCAAATACCGCCGGCCTATTGGCCAAGTTTTACGTGTCGGCCAAAGACATCAAGGTGAATGAGCCCCATGCCCTGGCATTTTACCAGAACCCCGTCACCATGGAGGAGGACGTTCGCATGCACGACGATGATTTTTGGGAGGAGCATCGACACGATACGCTGTCGGCGACCGAACAGAACGTGTACCGAATGATCGACACGCTTCGACGTATTCCTACGATCAAGCTGGCCACGGATGTTGCGAAGTTCGCTGCTAGCGGATATATCCGTTTAAATAACTATTTCGATTTGGGCCCTTACCCCACGTTTGTTGGTCTCAACGATGTAGAAGGTCTAAGGTTAGGTATAGCAGCTCGCACACGGATGGGATTGAGTCGCCATTTCACCCTTGGAGGTTACTACGGGTATGGCTTTGGCGATGAAAGATCGAAGTACCAGGCCTACTTGGAGCTGATATTGTCTCGAAAACGGTGGACAACCTTGCGCTTCGAGCGACAGGAAGAGATCGAACAGATCTGGTTGCTCAACCGAAATGTCTCCGGGAACAGTTTCTTCTACACCTTTAGCCGTTTTGGGACACTCAACCAGCCGTTCTTATACCAAAAAAATCGCATTACGTTTAAGCGGCAAGTATTGCGCGGGGTACAACAGACCCTCGAGGTAAAGCAGCAATCCTTCAACCCACTCTTTGATTTCCAATATAGACCGGAGGAAGGGGACCCGCTGTCTGGTAATAGCAACTTTAGCATCTCGGAAGTGACGATTTCCACGCGCTGGGGGAAAGATGAAGTCTTTCTCGTCGATGACAATCAAAGAGTAAGTCTCGGCACCGTCCGATGGCCAGCAGTCACTTTCACTTACACCTACGGCCCCAAAGGGGTCCTGGGTAGTGATTTCGAGTACCATCGACTAGGCCTCTCCATCGAGAAGCGACAAAAAATGGCCGGACTTGGTGTCTCTCGCCTTCGACTGAATGCGGGAATGGTGATTGGAGATCTTCCGTATCCACTGCTTTTCAACACGCTAGGCAATGAAACACCCTTTTACGTCAGTTTTGCCTACAACCTCCTGGATTTCTTCGAGTTCTCCACAGATCGGTACGTCGAGTTCCGACTTCGGCACTCTTTCGAGGGTCTGATTCTGAATAAAGTGCCCTTGATCAGAAAGTTAAAATGGCGCTTGGTGGCCAATGCCAACATCTTGTACGGGTCTATGTCTGAGGAAAACCGCAACCGAGCTTTCGTCACCAACGAGGACGGGTCCATCGATAACCAGCCTTTTTATACACTGGGCAATCTTCCTTAT
>JBCCXG010000311.1:0-7204 GCA_039191945.1 Bacteroidota bacterium | reverse complement strand
CTGCAACGCGGAGATGAGGAAGTCAAAGTTTGGATCCGCTATGACGAAAGCGACCGGAGGTCGATCAACGACCTGAAGGAAGTACGTCTGCAAACGCCTAACGGTGCCTCCTACCCCATTGAGGAGTTGGCGACCTTTACCCAAAAGACCAATGTCACCGAGATCAATCACCAGAATGGTATCCGAGAAATTCGAGTAGAAGCGGATATCGCTAACCTCTTGGTGTCCGTTCCGGCGGTTTTGGCGGAAGCCGAATCATCGGTCTTGCAGGAGATCACTGCGGAGTTTCCCAACCTCTGGTACACGCTAGAAGGGGAGGCAAGACTTTCATCGAAAACACAAAACTCTAGCCAGGGACCAAGCACCATCATCTTTGTATTGATGATCACCGTCCTGCTCCTTAACTATCGATCATGGAGTAAGGCAGTTGCCATCCTGGCGATGTTACCTTTTGCTTACGTCGGTGTCGCCTGGGGATCTTTTGTGCACGGACTACCGGTCAATATCTTCTCGATCCTCGGGATGATCGCACTCTGGGGGATCCTCATCAATAACGGCCTCGTGCTGATCTCAACCTACAATGAGAACATCAAGTCCGGACAGACTATCAAAGACAGTCTACGCAGTGCAGCACTATCCAGGTTTAGGCCGATTGTATTAACGACCATTACCACCGTATTTGGCCTCTTGCCCTTGTTATTGAATAATTCAGTAAGCTCACAATTCATCAAACCAACTGCGATTGCCATCGCCTACGGGCTGATATTCGGTACCGTGCTCACGCTAGCGTTCCTTCCCTCGGTATTGCTGATTTTCAACAAAATCAAGGTTTTCTACGCCAATACCATCCGCCGCAAAAAGGCTCAGGCGGAAGATCTGGATGTGGTCATGAAAGAAATCCGAAATGAAATGGCCGTCTAATCGGCAACGATCATGAAGCAAATTATCACTACAATACTCTCAATACTCCTTTTAGCTGGAGTCAATGCTCAAGTGTCAGAAACGCTGACCTTGGAGCAAGCGATCGCGCTGGCCCTGGAAAACAACCAAGGATTGAAAATCCAACAGAGGCAGGTCGACATTGCCGCCAACAATGCCTTCCGCGGAAATGCAGGTCTGGTACCCACGATCAGCTTGCTGGGGAATGCCAGTTACCAAAGCAACGATACCGATGCAGTAATCAGGACTTTCCAGGAAAGTCCCCCTACCATCGCCATCAGCGACGGTGCTGCTGCGACGACCACCTATTCTGCGGTGATACAGGCAGACTATGTCTTGCTTGGAGGCTTCAGCGGCACCTACCAGTATCAGTTGCTGAAGGATCAAAAGGATTTGGCCTACTACCAGCAAAAGGCAGTGATCAATCAGACCATTGTCACCGTATCTGAGCTCTTTCTGGAAATCGCGAAGCTTCAAAGTACGGAGGAGCTGTTAGAGAAGGCCATTGCTATCGAGGAAGAGCGACTGGCCAAAGTGGAAGACCAATTTCAATTCGGGAAGGTGACGGGATTGACTGTCCTCCGAGCCAAGACGGATCTCAATCAGGACAGAACTTCGCTGGACAATGTACTTGTTGCAAAGAACAACCTGAAGCGCGATCTCAACTTCCTCATTGGCTTGGAAGCCGAACAGAGGTACCGAGTATCCGCAAGTTACGAGCCACCAGCTTTGTCTAGTTTGGAAGACCTGAAGGGTGCGGTGATTGCCAGCAACCCAGAGATCCAATTGAGCAACAAGGGTGTAGAAGTGGCAGACAAGCAGTACAAAGTCAATACTGCCGCCAGACTGCCCACGGTCAATGCCTTTGCCAATTATGGATATTTCAATCAGGAAAATGACCTGCAGCAGTTGGCAGAAATCGAGACGCTCGGGTACACGGTTGGTATAGGCTTCAGGTACAACTTATTTACAGGTGGGCGAACCAACCGCAACATCCAAAGTGCAAGGCTCAATCGGGAAATCAGTGAATTCACAATGGATCAGACGCGGGACCGCGTCGTTGCAGAAGCTACAAAAGAGCGCAATAACCTGTTGCTGCTTCGAGATCAACTCGAGAGAGAGGAACAGAACATCGAGACCTTCCGAGAAAGCTATGTGCGTACAGAGGAACGCTTCTTCAATGGAAAGGTCAGCTCTCTGGATTTAAGGGATGCTCAGAACTCACTGTTGAATGCTGAGATCACCATCAACAACCTGAAGGCAGATATCATGAAATCGTCGCTCAGGTTGGAGGCATTGAAGGGAGCATTCTAGCCATCAAACAGCAATAATCAATCAAGCAATGAATCGACAGGAAATATTTCAAAAACTAAAAGCCGTCATGACCCCGTACATCGGAGATACTTCAGCCTTCTCCGGCATTCACGAGGGATCGGACCTGATCAATGATCTCAAGATCAATTCAGCCCACATTGTGGACATCGTATTGGACCTGGAGTCGGAGTTCGACATCATGATCGACGACGAGAGCATCAATGGCATGGTCACCGTCGGTGGAAGCATTGATGTAGTCGCTGGCAAAATGCAGGTCACATGAGACAAGCGGTCGCTTCTGCTGTGAAGCGACGAGTTTGTAGTAGGTTCAGGAAGTCATGGGTCACAGATCTATGGCTTCCTCTTTACCTCAAAAATGCCAGGTAGCACCTTGGCAATCGGAATGCAGCTGCCGAGAACAATTCCAAGCCCAGGCTATTTCAATTATTGTAAAATTGAGTGAGTGAAGACCCCGCAATTATGATTCAAAAAGAAACCATCCAATTCCTTTACGACCTGAGGGACAACAACCATAAAGAATGGTTTGACGCTAACAGAAAGGTATACGAAGCCGCGAGAAAGGACTTCATCGCCTTCGTGGCGCGTATAATCGAAGGCATCCAGAGCTTCGATGAGTCCGTAGCTGAAAGTCAGCTGGACCCAAAGAAGACCATGATGCGCATCAATCGGGACATCCGATTTTCCAAGGACAAGACCCCTTACAATTCGCATCTTTTCACCTACATCAATCCTGGTGGAAGAAAGACGCCGACCGCCGGTTACTTTTTCAGTCTCGATCCAGGCAGTGCCTTTTGCGGCGCCGGGACCTATAAGCCACCCACCGATACCCTCAATCAGATCCGACAAGAGATTGATTTCAATCCGGACAGCTGGTTAGCGATCGTCGATGACGCTGGTCTCCGGGCTCAATTCGAATCGGTGATTTCCAGTGAACAGCTTTCTCGTCCACCCAAAGGGTACGAGAAGGACAATCCCTTGCTGGACTGGCTCAAGCGCAAAGACTTTTATGTGAAGAGGGACATCAGCGACAAAGAACTGCTCGACCCTGCACTTGCGGATCGCGTGGTAGAAGACTTTCGTGTGGGAAGTAAGCTGGTCAAGTTTTTGAATCAGTCGCTGATTGGTGGCTAAGCACACATTCCCCAACCCTACGGAATACCATGAGGATAGCCACTGACTCATTTGAAAAGGTGGAGGTCGCCTCAGCTACGCAATTGCGGGATTGGCTGTTGCGCCATCATCAGCAAACCGACAGCGTCTGGCTGGTCACCTACAAAAAGGAGGTGAAAGACAAGTACTTGTCAACGGCTGAGGTCTTGGACGAGCTGTTGTGCTTTGGGTGGATCGACGGGATCCGAAGGAAATTGGATGACCAGCGGACCATGCAGCTGATTGCTCCCCGTCGCACCCAGCATTGGGCCAAAACGTACAAGGACCGAGCTGCCCAACTGATCAAAGCGGGACGAATGGAGGCTCCAGGTTTGCGGTCCATCGAAGTCTCCAAAAAGAATGGATTGTGGACTTTTATGGACGATGTGGACCAATTGATTACACCGCCTGATCTGGCTGAGGCTTTGTCTGACAACCGGGAAGCGGAGGCCTTCTTCCATCAGATCAATGACTCAAGCAAAAGGTTCGTCTTGCGTTGGCTGAAACTGGCGAAAACTGACAAGACGCGAAAAAGCCGAATCCTCAAAATCGTCGAGCTGTCGGCCAAGGGTGAAAAGCTGCCGGGGAGTTAGCGGGCCTGAGGCACCCATTGGATGATGCTACGATTCATTCAAAGCTTGATGGATCTTCATTCAGCAGGAAGCTCTGCACAAGAAGGGAAACGGCCCCAATCCAAACGAGCCTTCCTTAGTATTTTGCGTTCCATGAGGAAGTTCTTGATTGGATCCATCCTGATTTTCGCAGTGGCCATTACTGTCGCTTGGTTAAGAAATCCTCAGGTTTTCATGATCGCCTGGTACCAACGGCCTAAAGTCGATACTTACAAAGACTTTCCAACGAGAGAGATAGAGCCGAGCTCCAGGCCATTTTCATTTCCTGTTGCTCTCGCAGATCAAAAGAGAATCGACGACTTCAAAGTACGCAACTGGCAGGGCGACTTGGTACCCTTCGCTGAATATTTCGAAAAGGGAGAGTTACTAGCTTTTGTGGTCATCAGAAACGATACGCTGATCTTTGAAAAGTACGCTTCGGATTTCAGTGGAGTAGCGCTATCACACACCTTCTCCATTGGGAAAACCATGGTTTCACTGATGATTGGAAAAGCCATCGAATTGGATTACATCAAGAGTACTGCTCAGCAGGTGGTGGAGTTTTTGCCTGAGTTCAATCAAATACCCGACTTCGACCAGGTGACGATTGAGGACCTACTGAATATGAAGTCCGGATTGCAATTCAATCGTGCGGATGGCAGCCTATTTGATGATCTCTTTTCGCACGAAGCAAGGTTTTACTACACCGGTAACCTCAAAAACGATTTACTTCAATCAAGCTTTGATACCCTACCCGGGACCCGATGGCACTACAGCAACCTCGATCCCTTGATTTTGACCTGGTTGGTCGAAGCGGCTACGGGCATGTACGCTGCTGAATTTTTTGAAAAGAAGGTTTGGCAGCCACTTGGCGCCGAATCTCCCGCAAGTTTTGGCATCGACCAACCGAATGGCCTGGAAAATTCGCCCAGCAGCTTTCAATGCACTGCCTTGGATCTCGCCAAAGTAGGTAGGCTGTTGCTAAACAATGGGCGCATCGCCTCCACCCAAGTATTATCAACCACTTGGATCAACGAGAGCCTGTCAATTGGGCCATCGAATCTGAATAATACAGCGAAAGGAAGGTACAAGAGGACACATCAGTATTACTGGTGGCTACCCACTGATGGAGAAGGCGACTATTCCGCAGAAGGCATGAGAGGCCAACGGCTCTATGTCAACCCAAAGGACCAGATCGTCATTGTGCAGCTAGCCAAAAAGGGGTACGGCGGCTATCCTTACCGGGATATATCCAAGTACGTTTCGGATCTCAGATAGATTTGGGAACAGTAACTGACAGGGATACGGCGAACATCGAGCTTTGTATCGCGTTGAATGAGCAGTAGTATGGATAAAGCAAGGACCATCAAGAAAAAGAAAAGCAAATTCCGGTGGATTAGGTACGTCTTCCTTTTCCTATTGGGTTGCGTGATAGCTGGGGGAATCACCCGGTCATTCCAGGGCCCCGTCCTGCGCCAACCCACCAACACCTCGGACCGGGAGTGGGCAGAGCGAAGCTACGGATACGCTCCTCATCCAAGCGAATCCGATGAAGCCATCATACAGGTGTATGCCGCAAGGACACGGGGTCCAAAAAAAGCGGTAGCGGTGCACACCTGGATTGCGACCAAGGAAAAGGGTGCGGATGAATACATCAGATCCGAAATATTTGGGTGGCGGCTCAGTAGTCGGGGCACCGCTTTGAACCAAAGGCCGGGCATTCCTGATAGATCATGGGCCCGAAATGCACCCACATTGTTGCTGGATATACGAGGGGAAGAGGCGGAGGCGCTGATGGATAAGGTACATGGTGCCATCGAGCAATATCCCTGGAAGAATGAGTACACCGCATGGCCGGGGCCCAATAGCAATACCTTCCTGGCATGGATCGGTCTGCAAGTCCCGGAGCTAAAACTGGACCTTCCTTCTACGGCCATCGGCAAGGATTGGCGCCCCATCTCTGACACGTTTGGCATGTCTGCCAGTGGGACTGGAGTGCAAGCCTCTCTTTACGGCCTACTGGGAGTCACGGTCGGGAGGGAAGAGGGATTGGAAGTCAATATATTGGGATTGAGCACGGAGTTAGATGTCATGGATCTTGGGGTCGAGCTTCCGGGCATGGGTAGAGTTTGGTAGATGCCCTACAGCTTACTCCACCAACAACTGATCTATCCCGATCCCAGCACCTTGAGGAAGATGCACGTGCCCGTCTTCGAAAACGGGCCCTTTGGCCAAATCATTCTTGATCAATAAGGGGCCATCCATATCGATGTGATCCAGCAACGGAAGCAGTTGCGCGACTGCCATGATACCCACGGACGATTCGGTCATGCAGCCTACCATCACTTTCATTCCGAGTGAACGGGCCTGACGAATCATTCTTAGTGCTGGCGTCAATCCACCACACTTCATCAGTTTGATGTTGATCCCATGAAAGTGCCCCACACACCGCTCAACGTCAGCTTCGGACTTGATACTTTCATCGGCAAACACCTCCAGCGGGGAGTCTTCGAAGACTTTTTTCATCCCGTCCCAATCGTCATCGGGCAAGGGCTGCTCGATAAATTCCACGCCGAGCTCCTTCATGACGGCTGCATTCCTCAGCGTCTCGTCGGCCGTCCAGCCACAGTTGGCGTCTATGCGAAAAGAGGCATCCGTTTCCTTTCGTAGCGCTTGAATAATCGCTACATCCTCCTCGGTACCTAGTTTGATCTTATAATTGGGCCAGGGGAATTCACGCAGCTTACTCACCATCTTCTCAATGGGGTCAATACCAATGGTGTAGTTGGACAAAGGCGCTCTGCGGTGGGTCCCATCGTTCCACAGCTCGGATAGCGAGGTTTTCCGCTTCTTAGCGTACAGGTCATGGATGGCCACATCTACCGCCGAGAGTGCAAAGGAGTTATGCTCCAGTTGCGCATTGAGCTGCTCCCAAAACTCGGCAGGTTCCTGGTCATCGTAGGATTCAATCAACGCCCGTTGCGCTTCGATTGCCTGCTTGATGCCCTCGAGCGGTTTGTGGTAATACTTGCTTTCCGTCGCCTCGCCAAAACCAGAAAGGCCGTCCTGCACCAGCTCAACGATCAGCGTCCGCTGCACCACCCGGGAGTCATGGGCGATATTGAAGCGGTGCTTGAGCTGCAAATCAAACGTGCGTATGTTTAGCTTGG